>JAADYX010000040.1 GCA_010092885.1 Chloroflexota bacterium
CAAATATTCTCGCAAACCGAACATCTACGACAACAACCGCAATACCCTCTTCCCCACAGCTTCTTGCCAGGCTCGCCGGAGTTCTGTATCTGCTGCTGGGTGTGTTTTCAGCCTTCGGTATATTGTATGTCAGCTCTGTTCTGATTGAACCTGGCAATGCAGCCGCCACAGCCGACAATATCATTGCTTCTGAAGCACTGTTCAGATTGGGGATGGTGAGCGATCTGCTTGGCCAGGTCATGTTCCTCGGCTTGGCCCTCGCATTATACAAACTGCTCAAGCCCGTGGATCCCAACCACGCGGCTGTGATGTTGGCCATTGTCATCGTGAGCATTCCCATCGCGATGCTCAACGTGCTCAACAATGTCGCTGCTCTGCTGCTGCTGACACACGGGAACTATCTGACTGTGCTTGGCGCGGAACAAGCCAATGCATTGGCAATGCTGTTCATCGATCTGAAGGAGTACGGTGTCAATCTCGCCGGGATCTTCTGGGGGCTGTGGCTGTTCCCATTTGGGTATCTGGTGTTCAAGTCGGGTTTTCTGCCCAAATTCCTTGGCATCCTATTGATCATTGGCTGCTTTGGGTACGTGGTAGATTTCTTCATCTTCTTTCTTGTACCAGAGAGCAGCCTGGTCATCAGTGAATACACGTTCATCGGTGAGATCCTGATGATTCTGTGGCTGCTGATCAAGGGTATCAATGTTGAACAGTGGGAAGAGCGCCGGGCGGAATTCGTCCAAGCCTAACTTACACCGCCGGGAGCCGGGCTTCGCTTTGCTTTAAGCCCGGCTTTCCATAATAAGGAGACGGAAAATGATTGACGAACAACAGGAAAAGCGCGTTTTGCAGTGGGGTGGTCTGGCTGGCATGCTGGGCAGCATCATCTTCATCATTGTGTTTGTAATCGTGGGCGTGTTCGTGGGCTCCGATCCGGTTGAACTGGCCGGATGGGTGGAGCGGTTCCCGGATATCCGAGCGGCACGTACCGCGGAAAACAGTCTGTATCTGTTGGTTCTTATTGTCTGGGTGCCTCATTTTCTCGCACTGTATATCGCTTTGCGGAAGACGAGCCTCGCACCTGCATTGTTCGGCACCGTGCTGAGCATCCTCGGTTTGGTTGTGCTCGCAGCTGGGGCGCTGCCACACGCCGCGACTGTTCCCCTCGCCGATCTGTATCATGCGCCTGGGGCAACCGCCGCGGACCAGGCGGCACTCACCCTGATGTGGCAGGCCACATGGGGGATTTTCGACGCGCTTCTGATCGTCGGGCTGGTCTTTGTGCCGATAGGGCTCACACTGCTTGGGGTAGCGATGCTCGAGTCTCCAGCATTCGGTAGAGGGTTCGGTTGGATGACCGTCATCATTGGCGTGTTCGGCATTGCTGCCGCAGTCGTGCTTTTAATCGTGATCGACTCACCCATCGCTGCGATCAGCGTGTTCGGCCTGATCATTTTCCATCTGGTCGTTGGGCGCAAGGTTTACACTCTATCGCATACTTCTGAAGAAAGGACAAGCGACTATGCTTTCTCGAGATGAAACACCATCAGGTAGGACTATTGCCTCGGCCCTGGGGGCCGCCTTCGTTTTCGTTTTTGGTGCCAGTTTGCTCAGTGGAGTACTGCGGTCCTCGGCGGATGGTTCCGCTGTGCTTGCGGATGGCGGCAGTATGACCGATGTCCTTGCGAGTATTGCTGAGAATCTCAGCCTGATGCGCATCAGCATCCTGCTTGATCTGGCCAACACCGTAGGCATCATTGTGCTGGCCGTGCTGCTCTACATCGTTCTGCGCAGGCAGAATGCAGTGCTCGCCCTTGTTGCCTTTGGATGGTGGCTGGCGGAAGCTGTAGTCCTCGCCGTCAGCCGGATAGGTGCCTTTGCGCTGATACCGCTGAGCACCGAATACGCGACAGCGGGCGCTTCACAAGCCGCTACCTTTGAAGTGCTGGGCCATATCCTATATCACGGCATCGACCGAACCGGATTCGACATCCATATGTTGTTCTTCTGTCTGGGCGCCGTAATCTGGTACGCACTGATGTACCGATCGGGTATTGTCCCTCGCCTTATCTCACTGTGGGGTCTGGGCGCTGTGTTGTTGGTTACAGTTGGATCAATGATCGCGCTCTATGACTCAACAATCGCCGTGCCGATTGCTCTCTACGTTGCCTACATCCCGTTTGAACTGTTCATCGGCCTGTGGCTCATCGTGAAAGGATTCACGGTCGAGGATCCACAATTGGCACAGCGAGCGGCTGTTCCCGGAGCTTAGCTCTAGAACACGAGGCTAATGAAAACATCACAGGTGAAAGTAGAGACACAAGATGCGAGCAGTGGTATATGAGAAATTCGGGCCGCCGGAAGTGCTTGAGTTGAAAGAGGTAGAGAAACCGGCCCCGCAGAGAGACGAGGTTCTCAATACGGATACACGCGACAACTGTTGCCGTTGAGGATGTCGGTACACGCGCTGACCCGGGCATCAATGGCTTTAGCAAACCAAGACGACCCATCTTGGGATGGTACTTGGCTGGGGAGATCGAAGCGGTTGGTACGGCTGTCCGCAAGTACAAGGTGGGTGATCAGGTCTATGGATCATCCAACCCGTGGTTCATGGGAACCTACGCCGAATACCTCTGCATGCCTGAAGACGGGGCGGCTGTCCCTAATGGTGGGTTGACCGCCCTTCCTTTCCTGCAGAACAAAGGCAGCATTCAGCAAGCAGAGTGCTCGTCAACGGGGCTTCTGGCGCGGTGGGTACGTCTGCCGTGCAGATCGCCAAGGCTTTCGGCACGGAGGTGACAGGTGTGTGCAGCACAGCCAACTTGGAACTTGTGCGGTCCTTAGGAGCCGATCATGTCATTGATTACACAGCGCAGGACTTCACCCAAACAGATCAGACCTATGACATCGTCTTTTGCCCAGTGTAAGCGAATTCTCACGCATCGTGGAATCTACTTGAGTACCGTGCCAAACCTACTGGAACTGCCACAACTGCTGCTGGCCCCATTGAGGTCTGGCAAGACGGCGGGGTTTGCAGCCACAGGTCTTCGCTCAGCGCAGAAGAAAGCGGCGGATCTCGCCACGCTCAATGATCTCATCGCGGGTGGCAAACTCCGGGCGGTGATCGACAGATGCTATCCGATGGAAGAGATTGTTGACGCGCACCGGTACGTCGAAACGGGCCGCAAGAAAGGAAATGTTGTCATTACAGTAATTGGAGAAACAGCATGAAAGCAATTGTGTGTGACCGCTATGGATCGCCACAGGAAGCGCTTACACTTGAAGATGTCGACAGCCCGGTCCCTAATGAAGACGAGGTTCTGGTCAGAGTCCATGCTTCCAGCGTGAATTTTGCGGATCTCGCATTTGTGAAGGGTGAGCCCGTCGCAGCACGGCTGTGGAGCGGCTTGCAAAAACCGAAATACCCGATAACTGGTTCGGACTTCGCTGGACGCATTGAAGCCGTCGGCAGCGGGGTGACACGGTTCAAGCCCGGTGACGAAGTGTTCGGTGAAGCGTCGCCCAATTGGGGTTGTTTTGCCGAATACGTAGCAGTTTCAGAGAAGACAGTGGTTCCCAAACCGGCCAACCTGACCTTTGAGGAGGCAGGAGCAGTGCCTCAGGCATCAGTCGTGGCACTCCAGGGTCTCCGCGATAAGGGCCAAATCCAAGCTGGAAAAAAGGTCCTGATCGTGGGCGCATCGGGAGGTATTGGCACGTTCGCGGTGCAGATCGCTAAAGCGCTCGGAGCTGAGGTCACTGGTGTGTGCAGCACTCGCAATGTGGAAATGGTGTCCGCGCTCGGGGCAGATCACCTCATCGACTACACTCGTGAGGACTTTGCCACGGGTGGACCTCGCTACGATCTGATTCTCGCGACCGCGGGCTATCGTCCTATCGGCGATTACAGACGCGCACTGCAAGCGCGAGGGATCTACATCTGTACCGGAGGCAGCATGGCGCAGGTCTTCGAGGCCATGCTGCTCGGCCCGATCATCTCGCTGGTTGGCAGCCAAACGTTGGGCAATGTCCACGCGCACGCAAACGCATCTGATTTGGACTTCGTGCGAACCCTGATTGAAGATGGCAGGGTGACCCCCGCCATCGACCGGTGCTACCCGCTCAGCGAAGTCCCTGCCGCGCTCGACTACTACGGGCAGGGACGTTCGCAAGGGAAAGTTGTCATCACCATGTAGGGATGAGAGAAGCGGCATGAAGGCGGTGGAGATACCTACCATCATCCACAGCCAGGCAGAACACCAAGGTACGTCGCCACGTGCAAGTGAGTTGTGCATCCTTTGATGGGATGCACAACTCGACTCATGGAGGTCTCTTCATTGCTGAGCGAGGGAGTATCGGCTTTGAGGTCAGCCTATGCTGCCGAATTGTAGGGCCGCGCCACGGATGTCCTGCGGCAGCAGGTCGGGCTTCAGGTCAGACAGTCAGAAGTCTTTGCGAAAGCTGTCGCCGGTGACCGCTTCGATGTGGCATTGTCAAAGGCAGGTTCACAATACATCATTCTGACAAACGCAAAAGGCCGTA
>JAADYX010000041.1 GCA_010092885.1 Chloroflexota bacterium
ACAGTTCCACAGAAGGATACAAACGATGCAAGACTATGTGATTGACTGGCAGCAGATGTTGTTTGGCACACAGCCGCTCCTGTTTTACACCCTGGTTGCGCTGCGCACCTTGCGGACGACATTGCGCCGCACAACTCGAACCGATAGCGGGGGCCTAGCCAGGCATTTCTTCCCGCAGTTCGTCGATGATCTTGCGGGCACGGCGCTGGCGGGTGTCCGCACGTTTCGCACGCTCCACATGGTACCCCAGCATCTTGCGGCGGCTGGGGGCCAGCGTCTCCCAGTAGGCAGCGACAGAGGGCGCGTCTGCCAGCAGTGCCGCGAGTTCGTCCGGCACGTCCACCCGGTCGGGATCGGGATCTTCCGCCAGCTCAACCATCACCTCGTCGTCTACGTCCAGCCCGGCCCTACGCAGCCATGTCATCCCAAACTTGAGGCAGCGTACACCGTCCGGGCGCTCTTGTATCACGCGCCGGAAGTCATGATCATTGAGCCTTCCCTCAACATGCGTGATCGCAGCAGCGGCTAGCGCATCCGCCACATCGTCGGGAATTGGGACATAGTGCTTCATATAGCCGTCGGGGATGTCTAAATCTCGCAAAACGTGGGCGCGAAAATGAAATGTTGGTAACTGTCCGTCGGTCATGGGGTCCTCCTGAAGTACACTATACTCAACAATAAGCAGGATGAAAGCGTTTAATAATGACACCTCCACAACCCACCGCGCAACAACAAGTCGGCAATATAATCGTCAGCCGCTACCAGTACGAGCGCAGCGGCACCTTCGAGCTGCCGCCGCTTCCGGGCGGACGAAAGCTTCCCGGCTGAAGAGAAGCGGTGGGTAGCCGCCCATCTTGCAGACGATCTGCCTTAAGGTATCGGCATGTTTAGGTTTAAGCACGGACCTGTTTAGGGGTAGGGCGGTATTATAAACCTACATACACAACTGGTTTTAGGAGCTTTTCATGCTTGGAGCTGCCCTTACTTTCTTTGTACTCGCTGTACTTGCTGCCCTGATTGGGTTTGAAGTCATTGCGACAGGATTCGCGGCAGTGGCGAAGATCGCCTTTTTCCTCTTTCTTGCCCTCGCTGTGTTGAGCCTTATCGGCAACTTCATCAGCGGAGCGGACCGGGCTCTCAGCTAGCACCGGGCCCGCTTATTGCCAGGGAGGCCGCATTCATGTGGCCTCTTTTTGATTCCGGGTGTGCGCCAGCTGGCCGGTTTGCACCACCGGCAGCGTAAAGCCGATGCACGCCCCTGCCGTTTGGGAGTTGTCCTCAATCCAGATGCGCCCGCCGTGAGCCGCCACGATGGCCCGGCAGATGGCCAGGCCAAGCCCAGCGCCGGGGGCTGTTCGGTGGAGTGAGCTGCGCCGGAATGCATCAAACACGTGGCCGCGATCCTCCAAGGCGATGCCCGGCCCCTCATCTGAAACCAGCACCTGCAGGTGCTCATCATGCGCCTGCGCGCTGATCGCGATGGTGGTGCCCTGTGGCGCGAACTTGGCCGCGTTGGCCACCAGATTGGTCAGCACCTGCCCGATGCGGAAGGGATCAGCCTGAACGGGTGGCAGATCCGGCGGCAGATCGATGGTCAGGCGGTGGGCGGCGGCGAGCTGTTCCAGGTTGGTGCGTGTGCCGGCGATCAGCTCCGGGAAGGCATGCGGGCTGGCATCCACCTTAAACGTGCCGCTCTGCATGCGGGTGATGTTCAGCAGCTCCGTGATGAGGGACTCCAGCTTGCTGGCCTCGTCGGCGATGATGCCCAAAAACTCGTTGCGGCTGGCCTCGTCCCATTCGATGTCCTCGGCCATCAGCGTATCGGCGAAGCCCACGATGGAGGTCAGCGGGGTGCGCAGTTCGTGCGAGATCATGCCGAGGAATTGAGTCTTGAGGGCATCGGCCTCCTCGGCTGCTTCCCGGGCTTTGCGCTCCCGTTCCAGCAGCACGGTGCGGTATTCGTCCAGCCGCTTTTGCGCGGTGATATCGCGCACGGTGGCCACCGCCCCGTTGATCCGGCGGTTGGGGCCGCGCAGGGGCACCGCACTGGCCTCCCGGTAGGTGCGCTCACCGGTCAGCGGGTTGACCAGCACCTCCTGCGCGCGGATGACGGTCTCACCCTGCAGCGCGCGCATCAGCGGCGCTTCTGCCGGGGGGCGCGGCTCGCCGTCCGCCTTGTCGATCTGCAGCACGCTGAGGATCTCACGCAGGTCCAGGTTGTCGCGCTCCAGCAGGCCGAGGTTCTCACGCACGGCCCGGTTCACCATGGTGACCCGCCCTTCGGAATCGCAGACCCAGATCTCCTCCGTGATGTTGTCCACCACGGCCTGCAGTTTGTCGCGCTCCGCTTCGATCTCCCGCAGCAGCTCGATGCGCTCAGTGATCTCCATCGCGGCGACGGTCAGCCCGTTGATCGTGCCGTCCCCGTCCCGCAATACGTCAATGGTGATGTCCCAGGTCAGCTGTTTGCCGGAGCGCGGCAGGGTGAAGGTAAACTGCTCGCGGCGGCTGCGGCCCGTTTCGAGCACCTGCCGCATCATCTCAAGCATGGAGTCGATCTCGAGATGCGCCAGGACCTCATCGATACGCCGCCCCAGCAGATCCTCCACCGCGAAATCGGGGTGGGGGTTGGCCAGCCACACAACATGCAGATCGGGATCCAGGGTGAGCACGGTCAGCGGCGCGTTCTTAATGGCCACGCTCAGCCGTTCTTCGCTCTCGCGCAGGCGTTCCTCGCTGCGCCTGACGGCTTCTTCAGCCATCCGCCGTTCCGTGATGTTGACCATGGTCGTCATCAGGCCGTCTTCCACGGGGCGCACATACATCAGATAGTGGTAATACTTGCCGTCCGGCTGCTTGATTGTGAGTTCCGTGTGGTGGGCGGTTCCGCTCTCAAGCGCCTTGTTTTTCAGGGCCTCGACGGTTTCCAGCGTGTCCGGGTCGCTGACCAGGTCGGCATCCCTGCGCCCGAGCATGGACGCCGGATCCCGGCGGCGCGCGTTGTAGATCCACTGGTAGCGCAGGTTGTTGTCCTGCAGAAACACCGCCACCGGCGAGTCCTCCAGGGCCAGCCGGAAGTTGCGCTCGTTCTGGCGCAGTTGGTCCTGGGCCCGCTGCCGGTCGGTGACATCCCGAAAGGCGACCACCACGCCGCGCAGCCTACCATCGGTGTGGTTCAGAGGGGTGGCCTCGCCTTCGATAATATACGCCTTGCCATCGCGCCCGCGGAGTGTGACGCCTTCCAATGAGACAGGTCGCCCGAGGCGGATCGCCTCGCTGTGGGCACGGGTTCGCCCGGAGAGGGTCAGTACGTCATCTACCCGGGCGTCCCGCCAGGTGCCCTCCTGCCAGCCAGTCAGGGCCTCGGCGCGGGGATTGAGGTAGGTGACGCGCCCGTCCCGGTCCGTGATGAGCACCGCATCCCCGATGCTGCCCAACACCGTCGCGAGGCGCTCAGCCTGGCTGTGCGCGCTCATCATGCTGCGGTAGAGCAGATCCGTGAGTGCGGCGACGACGCTCAGCGAGATCGCCTGCAGCACGAGGCTGCCCGCGAGGGGCACATCGCCGTAGACGATGTAGCTGTAGCCGAACACCGTCAGCACGGCGACGACCACGCCCGGGTACAGGCCGCCGATCCAGCCGCTGATGATAACGGGGATGATCAGAAAGGCGCGGAACGGTGCCCACACCACGGAGATAGCCGTTCCGACGAGCAGCGCCAGAAAGGCTAACCCAACACGCACCAGCGGCGAGACAGGGCGCTGCAGGCGGAATACAAAGGATAAGTAGTTCACGGCGGTGTGACCTTACACACAATTACGTTAACGCGTACAGAACTTGCCCCAACGCGTTTAGGATAAACTGTATCGATAGGGTCTACCACAACTGCTCAGCTAGGTACAGCGGAAGCGGGCTCCGGCATAGGTTCAAGCAGCACGGTGCGCATCCGGCTGAGGTCCGCTTTGGTGAGGCCGGCCTTCTCCAGCAGGTAGGCTTCAACGGTGCCGTAGCGCGCATCAATATGATCGAGCGCGCCCATAATCAGCCGAGGTGAGGCGGCCAACAGCGGATACAGCTGTTCGGTGGCAACGCCGCGCACATTGCGAGCACCCAGCTGCGTGTTGATCTCCTCGATGAAGCTTTCGGCGGCCAGGTTGGTCAGCAGGTAGTCGTTGACGACCACATCACGCGGCACACCAACCGCAGAGAGGATCAGGGCGGCGGCGATGCCGGTACGGTCCTTGCCCGCCGTGCAGTGGAAGACCAGCGGCAGGTTGTCCGGGTCGGTCAGCAGCTTCATCAGGCGGCCAAAGGTGGGCGCACCGCGTTCCACAATGTGATTGACATATACCCCTGCGAACACATCCAGCAGACGGTGCCGGTTAAAGGCCACGCGCCGCGGGGACATCGGCGTGTCTTCAAAGACGGGAATGGACTGGTAGTCGATGTCATCGGGCAGGCGGTTGGGGAACTCCTCGGCATCGGCTGATTGGCGGAAGTCCACCACCGTTCGGATGCCCAGCGCCTCGATGCGCTCGATATCCTCACCGGTCAGCTGAAGCCAGCGCGCCGAACGGAACAGCTGCCGCCACGCCATGCGGCTGCCATCCGGCGTGGTGTAGCCACCCAGATCACGGAAGTTGGTGGTGCCCTCCATGGGGATAATGCGCGGGCTGCCGGTATCGGTTTCCATGGGCAGCAGGTCTTCGTCAGGCAGCACGAAGAGTTCATCGTAGGTGTACGGGCGCACGGTTGCCTGCCAGATCAACACGCCGGTGAGCAGCAGCGCCAACAGCAGCATCAGACCGCCGACAAAAATGACAAACATCAAGAATGGGGACAACACAACAGATTCTCCTTACATAGTATTAACTTCGATAATCCAATTCTGAGTCTAACGGATGCGCCCGTCGCGCTTCAATGTGAGCGGGCGCAGATGCGGGCAGCTCAAGAAATATTTAGGGTTTTCCATACGCGCTGTTTAGGTCATTTGACTTATTATGTAAGCGGTGTGCTAAGCACTACAGAGAGTCATCTGTTCGTCAAGGTGGTGCTTGCGGACAGCGCTGACCTCAACTCCCTTCCTCTCACATATAGGGTGAGCCCATCTCTCGATCTTGAGTTGGTGGGTTTCACCCCCTTCCTAACTATAGGAGGAACACATGACACGACGGATTCATATCATCATCAACCCGGCATCGGGTGAAAACGACCTGATCCTTAATACCCTGAACGACGGCCTGCATGACGGCGACATCGAGTGGGACGTCACTGTGACCCATGAACAGGGAGACGGCACCCGCCTGGCTCGCAAAGCCATTGAGCGCGGCGATGTCGACATTCTCGCTGTGTACGGCGGAGATGGCACCCTGGGTGAGGTGGCCGCCGCGCTGGCAGGCACCGATCTGCCGATGATGCCCTTCGCCGGGGGCACGGGCAATGCCTTCGCCCGCTCCGTGGATATCCCTTTGGAGCTGGCCAAGGCGGTGTCCATCCTGAGCGACAAAGACAGCTACACCATCGAGGCTTTCGATACCTGCCGCGTGAACGACGAGTATGTGTTCATCGTCGGCGGCGCGACCGGCATGGTGGCCAATACCTTCAGCGGGCCCAGCCGCAAGACCAAAGACGAGATGGGCATGATGGCCTATCCGATGGCGCTGCTGCAGGAGATGCTCGACTCCAAACCGCTGGAATATCACCTGACCATCGACGATGAAGAGGTGACGGTTAGCGGTGTCTCCTGCTTGGTGAGCAACAGCGGCCCCTTCAACCTGATGGGCCTTTCCGTGATGGAGAAATCCGACCCGCGTGATGGCAAGGTGGACGTCTATATGATCGAAGGCGACAAGGCTGGCATGCTGTTGAGCGCGCTGGTCGATATGACCTCGATCAACCTGCCTGCGAAGGGGGTGCCCCACTGGCGTGCCGAACAGGTCCGCATCGACTGCATCCCCAGCGAGGCGGGCAAGTTCTTCTTCGACGGGGGCATCACGCTGGATCTGCCCGTCGATATCCGCGTGGACCCGGCATCGCTGCGTGTGGTCAAGCCTCATAAGGCACGTTTACAGGCTGTTTAGCCTGTGTTTAGGCTGCATCAGTATAGTTTGGGGTGTCAACACACTAAGGAGGAACCTGTATGTTACGATGGGCGATTGTCTTTCTGGTCGTCGCACTGATCGCGGCACTGTTCGGGTTTGAGCTTATCGCGTCTGCTTTTGCCGGCGTGGCCCGAATCGCGTTTGCGATATTCTTGATCCTGTTCTTCATCAGCCTGCTCTCCGGCCTGATGAGTGACGCCAACGTAAGGACATAACATGTCAACACACACACAAAAGATCGCCTGGGTGGTCGCAGTCATGGCGCTGCTGGCCCTGGGCATAGTGGCATTCGGTTTGCAAGGCGGCCCTGTGCAGGCCACCGACTCATCGCTGCTGCTGGTTCAGGAAGAACCGGTGGTGCCAGCCGTACTCGACCGCATTTCCTGGGGCGCGATCCTCGCGGGCACGCTGATCGCCTTTGCCACGGAACTGGTTTTCTACCTGGCAGGCCTGACTCTGGGCGCGGCTGTCATTGAGCCCAAGCGGCACGACGGCCCGGATGTGCAGACCGTCACCACCGGCGCCGTGCTGTGGGGTGCCATCAGTACGCTGTTTGCACTGTTCATCGGCGGGTGGACTGCCGCGCACTTCGCGGGCATTCCGACCGTGTTGGATGGCGTTCTGCACGGCCTGATGGCCTGGGCCCTGCTGACCCTGATCACCGTGATCGGACTGGTCACAGGGGCCGGCAGCATCGTCAGTGGCACCGGCACCCTGATCAGCCAGATATTCACCCTGCTTGGCTCCGTGACGGGCGCTGCCGCAACCGGTGCCGCCGGACTGGCCGGTGCCCTTGGCGGCGGCGATCAGCAGACTATCCGCGTTGAGATGAACGGCAGCGCACCGACCGCGGCCCAGCAGATCGTCCAGACGTTGGGCGTCGCCGGGGCGGGCATGCTGGGCCCTGACGCCAGACAGCGCCTTGAGGAAGAGTACCAGAAGGCGATTGACCGCATGCCGGAAGTTGAGAGTGCCCAGGACATCGTCGATATGACCCTGCGCACCATCGAAGAACAGGCGCGGTCGCTGGCGGTGACGGCGGGTGTCTCCCCGCAGCAGGCACGCCAGCAGGCTCAGGACCAGGTCGAGGATTTGCGCAGCACCGCCGGACAGGCCCTGCGCAACCCGGAGGATGCCGTGCATATGCTGCGCCTGGCGATCAACCGGCTGGTCCGCCGTGCCGACGATGTCACCCGCGATGTCGACCGTGACTCGCTGGTGCATCTGCTGGGCGAGTACACCGACATGGGCGAGCAAGAGGCCCGCGAGACCGTCAGCAATTGGGAAAGTGCCTATCAAACCGCTGTCGATGAGATGGAACAGGCCCGTGAGCGCGCCTGGCACACCATCCAGCAGGCCCGCGACGCTGCCGAAGAACGCCTGATCGAGCTGCGCGATGAGGCCGAAGCGCGCGCCAAACAGGTCGCATCCGATGCGACCGACAGCCTGGCCAAGCTTGCCGCAGGTCTGCTGCTGGCCATGGTGATCGGGGCCTTTGCGGCTGGTATTGGCGGCTCGATCGGTACACCGGAGGAACTGCCGGCCATCGAACTGTCGAGCGAATCAACCACTCAAACACACCTATATCACACGTAAGGAGTCAACAAATGCAGAACCTTCAAGAGCTCTACGTACACCAACTGCGTGACCTGTACAGCGCCGAGACTCAACTGGTGGATGCCCTGCCCAAGATGGCAGAAGCGGCCTCTACCGATGACCTGAAGCAGGCCTTTGAGCATCATTTGGAGCAGACCCGCGGGCACGTCAAGCGCATTGAGGAGATCTTCGATGCCATGGGTGAAAGCCCCCAGGGCGAAACCTGCGAAGGCATGCAGGGCCTGATCAAAGAGGGCCAGAAAGTGATGAAAAAAGATGGCGACCAGATGGCCAAGGATGCCGCTCTGATCGCGGCTGCGCAGCGCGTTGAGCACTACGAGATCGCGGCGTACGGTACCGTCTGCACGTACGCCGAACAGCTCTCCGAAAACGACGCCCACCAGAAGCTCACCCAGACTCTGGACGAAGAGAAGAACACCGACTCCAAACTCACCGACCTGGCCGTGAACCGCATCAACCAGAAGGCAAAGAGCTAAGAGCGGCCTCCCAGCAGCAGACCGTATCCCCCCCAAAAACCCTCTGCGCTCATCGCGCAGAGGGTTTTTCAGTACCGGGATGAGGCCGCTAGTTGATGGGCTTGTCTTCCTCTTCGATCTCCAGCTCGACGGGATCCTTTTCTTCCTCGACGGCGTTCATCTCTTCGCTTTCTTCCTCGCTGGGCAGCTCAGGCTGCTCGTCGGCGGGTGCCGTCTCGTCGAGTTCCTCAATCGGGTCGTCCTCAGGGCGCGGCGGTGCTCCACGCTGAACCATAGCATCTCCTTTAGTACTCCGGTTTCTTTACGCCAAAGTATACGGATCGCTTCTAAGAACGGCCTTGGAACCACCTAAACAGAGTGCAGAACAGAAATCTAGAATCTTTTTAGGCCACCACGCCATATCTCATATGGGCTGCGTGGTACACTGCGACCACAGACCAAGACCACAACAGCAGGTGTTATGGATCAGGAATTTATTATCGGTGTGATGATCACGCCCATCGAAGATCCGGAGAACGGATTCCAACAGAGCGTACGCAAGGCGGCAGCCCGCATGGAGGCGATTCTGGCCGACCGGCTGCCCAACCTGAAGCTTGAAGTCTTCGACTTCGTGGGCCCCCATCTCACCCCGGCCTACGGCCGTTACTCGCCGTTGGAGCTGCTCCAATTGGGCGTGATCGAGAAGGTGGAGCGCAAGCCGAACTTCATGCTGGTGGTGACGGAAGTGGGGATCTCCTCTCATCTGACGACCTACTCGGTGGCGCTGCCCAGCCCGCTGACCAACATCGGGGTGATCTCAAGCAAGCGGCTGGATCCGCTCTTCTGGAACGAAACCGCCGACAGCGATCTCCTGGTGCAGCGGCTGGCCGGGCTGATGCTGCACACCACGGGCCGCCTGCTGAACCTGAGCCGGCATCCGGAACCGCAGAACATCATGTACCGGTTTGAGGAACTCGCCGATCTGGAAGCGATGCGCCAGCTGACCGATCACCAGGTGCAGCAGATGGCACAGGCCCTGCCCGCCGAAGCCCGTGACCGCACGGCGAAAAAGCCGGCGCGCGCGTTCGCGGTGCGGAGCATCTTCACCAACCTGCGAAGCATCTGGCGAACGGTGACCCGGGCCAATCCGCTGCGGCTGGCCACGGAACTGCCGACGTTTATCGCCGCGGCGATCTCGCTGATGGTGGTTATCTTCTTCAGTACGGAGATATGGGATATCGGCAGCACGGTCGAACTCTACCAGTTCATCATCTTTGCGCTGCTTTCCATCGCCATCGCGACCTTCGTTGTGTACCGGGCGCATCCGCTGCGCACCGTGGCCACGCATACCCGCCGCACATCTGAGTCGCTGGTGGTCACCAACACCGCCGCACTGCTGAGCCTGTTTCTGACGCTGCTGGTGCTGTTCGCCGCGTTCTGGGTGCTGGTGTACTTCGGCATTCTGACGCTCTTCCCGCGCCGCCTGATGGAAACGTGGCCCACCGTTGACCCGGCAGTGCGCACCCTCGACCATATCAAGATCAGCACGTTTATCGCGGCGATGGGCACGCTGGTCGGTTCGCTGGGTGGCCGCGCGGAAAACGAGAACCTCATGCGCCGCATTCTGTTTGTTGACGTGGATTTCTGAGAAGGGGGACGGATGATTTTTGACACCTGGTATGACATCTTCCGCGTGATCGTTGTTGGCACGGTCGGCTATATCGGCCTGATCGCCTTCCTGCGGATTTCCGGCAAGCGCACGCTTTCCAAAATGAACATGTTCGATTTTGTCGTGACCATCACGTTGGGTTCGACCTTCGCATCCACCATCCTCTCATCCAGCGTGTCGATTGCGGAAGGCCTCACCGCCATCCTGTTGTTGATCGGCTTGCAGTACATTGTGGCATGGCTGGCCGCCCGGGTGAACTGGTTCGCGAAACTGGTGAAGGGGTCGCCGACGCTGCTTTTCTACAACGGCCACTACCTGCCGGATGTGCTGAAAAAGCAGCGCATCGTCAAAGAGGAGGTGCGCTTCGCCATGCGTGCACAGGGCTTCACCGACCTCGACCAGGTCGGCGCGGTGATCCTGGAAACCAACGGCGACATGACCGTCATCCCGGATGTGAAGGGCGATCTGGCCACACTCCAGGATGTGGACCTGCCCTCCGAGCAGACCTGAACCCTACGCACACATAGAAAGGAAACCGCTGTGGAGCGAGAAGAAGACCGTCTGACCTATGAGGAATTCAAGAAGCGGCTGTGGCTGACGTTGGGCGTCATCATTGTGGGTGTCATCGTTTTCCTGATGATATTCCTGGCAGCCCATGCCATACTGATGGCCTTCATCGGGGTGGTGTTGGCGCTCGGCTTTGGGGGCATGGCTGAGTTGCTGGCCCGGCATTCTCGCCTGCCGCGCAACGCCGCCCTGGCCATCGTGCTGCTGCTGATCGTGGCTGCCATCGCGGCGTTTGTCGTGTTGGCCGGGCCGCAGGTGGGGTCGCAGTTCAACGCGCTTGTTGAACAGCTGCCAAGCACCACCGAGCCTATCACTGAGTGGCTGAACCAATTTGCCTGGGGGCAGACGCTGGTTGAGCAGCTCCCTGGCCGCGAGCAGACACTCCAGTTTCTGCTGGGCGGCAGCCTGACCTCCTCGGCGACGCGGTTCATTTCCAGCCTGGTGGGCCTCATTACAGGCGCGATCCTCGTGCTGTTTTTGGGGGTATACTTGGCGTTCCAGGCGGGGAACTATATCTCCGGCTTGCTGCACCTGTTCCCGCTGCCGAGCCGGGATCGCATGGAAGAGGTGTTCTACGCTATCGGCGTTAAACTGAAGGGCTGGATGGCAGGCCGCGGCATCGCGATGGTGATCGTCGGCATCCTGACCGCCATTGGCCTCTCGCTGTTGGGGATCCCGCTGGCGGTGGCGCTGGGCGTGCTGGCGGGCGTGCTGACCGTCATCCCGAACTGGGGCCCGACGGCGGCCGCCATTCCGGCGGCCCTGCTCGCCCTGACGCAGAGCCCACAGCAGGCGCTGCTCGTGGTGGGCCTGTACATCGGGGTGCAGCTGCTGCTCCAATATGTGATCAACCCGTTGATCCTCAGGCATCACACCAACCTGCCAGCCGCGGTCGTCATTGTGCTGCAGGTGCTGATGACGGTGCTGTTCGGCGTGTTGGGGCTGCTGGCAGCGGCTCCGCTGGCTGCGGTGCTCACCGTCGCGGTGAAGATGCTCTACGTCGAGGACGTGCTCGGCGATGACGTACCCGTCGAAGCAACCGCGGCAGGCTGACCATCGTTTTGATTTCCGGCCTTGCATAGTCTACACTAAGCACACATTACCCACACACTTTGGAGGTATCCATGAGCGAAGAACGTTCCACACCCACCCGCCGTGATCTGGCTATTGGCGATCCCCTGGGCGAACGAGTCAATATGCTGGTCGGGCTGGTACGCCGCGCCCGGCTTGGCTACAAACTGTTCCTTGATCCCCGGGTATCGATCCTGCTGAAGGCACTGCCCGTCGCCGCGCTTACTTATGTTGCCGTCCCGATTGACCTCGTGCCGGAATTCCTGATCGGCCTGGGCGTTGTCGATGACCTGGCGATCCTGACTTTGGCGCTGGAAGGCTTCATCCGGCTGGCCCCACCGGATATCCTGGCTGAGCACGCGCGTGAGCTGGGCTTCCTGGCGAGCGAGGCCGAACAACCCCGCGTGGAGGAACTGCCCGCCGGTGAGGAACCTTCCGCCTGACAGCCGCACATGCTGCGGCAATCGGCTTGTGCGGCTTGGCGTTGGCGCGGTTGGGTGGTAGGATCGCCGCCTGAAGCCGCACACCGCTGAAAGCCTGTCTGCTATGGATCATCCGCGCCCTCACTGGGGGCTGCTCGCTGGGGCGGGGTTGCTGCTGGTGGCCGCATTGGTGCTGGTCATCACCAACCCGCTGCGCATCAATCATGACGTGACACTCCACCTGCTGGCGGCCACCCACATCGTGGAAGGCCGCGTACCTTACGTTGACTTTTTCAACATCAATTTCCCGATGATCTTCTATCTGGATACGCTTCCGGTGGTGGTCTCACGTATGCTGGGTGTGCCGCTTATTCTCGCAATGAACACCGGTGCGCTGCTGCTGACGGGGCTTTCTGCCGGGGCGCTGGTCGCGATTACATTCCGCTACGATGAGCGGCACCTGGGCAGCAAGCTGGCATTTGGGCTGGCGGCGTTTGGGCTGGTGGCCGCCGCGATGAACCAGCTGGGCCAACGCGAACATCTTTTTGTGGTGCTGTACCTGCCCTTTCTGCTGCTGCGCTGGTACGAATGGCGCGGTAGGGATGTGCCGCCCGCCCTATCGATACCGTTGGGCATCCTGGGGGCGGTCGGGGTGTGTATCAAACCGTACTTTGCCCTGATCGTCATCGCAGTGGAAGGGTACTGGCTCGTCACCCACCGGGAACACTGGCGGCGGCTGTTTACCCCGGGGGCCATTGCCTTCGCCGCTACCGGGCTCGGCTATTTGCTGCACCTGGCCGTCCTGCCTGGCGTGGCGGAAGGCTTTCGCATCCAACTGGGGCGGACTCTGGCGGGGTATGGCGAGGCGCGCGGCAGTTCACCGCTGCTGGTGTTGGTCTTCTCCGCGGAAGTGACCCTGGCGGCAGCCCTGGCAGGGATAGTCATTGCCCGGCGTAAGGAAACACCCCAACAGCAGCTGATCCTCTGGCTGGCTATCTTCATGCTCGGGGCCCTGGTCAGCTACGGTGCACAGGCACGCGGCTTCCCGTATCAGCTGCTGCCAGCGATGGCCGCAGGCAGCATTCTGATGGTGCTGGTGCTTTTGCCGCAGGTGCCGCCCACCCCACCGGAGAAGGTATGGCTCAACGCCGGGCGGCTGCTGGTGGCCGTGTGGGCGGCGGGAGCCTTCCTGAGCCCGGCAGCCCTGCGAGCCAACACCCACGATCTGACCGGGCTGACGGGTGCCATCGAAGAGCAGACCGCGGCTGATGAGCCCGTTCTCATCCTGAGCCCCTTCCCCCCGGCCTATAAAGCCCTGCTGAAAACCGAGCGCCCTTCGGCGGCCCGCTACCTGCCGACCATGCCGATCATCTTTGAGATCCCGCGGGAACTGCCTCTTGAGGAGCAGTATGCCACCGTGACCCCCTGGATCGACGAGATGCTGGGCATCGTGGCCCGTGACCTGGAAGCAGCGCCACCGGCCCTGATCATCATCGACAATCTGTCCACCTGCCCTTCCTGCCCGCCCAACTTCAACCTGCACACCTACTTCCAACGCATTGAGTTTCTCGCTGAAGCCGTGTACCCGGCCTACATGTATCTGGGGGAGGTCGACAATATGGTGCTCTACCGTCACATCGGCGAGCCAGGGTCCGCCATGGCGATCCCGGTCAACTTTGGTGCGGGGCAGACGCTTATCGCGTGGGAGATGCCTGCCGGGCAGGCCGTCCGCCCATGTGACCCACTGACCTTGCAAACCTGGTGGCAGGCGAGCAGGCCCGTTGAGCAGGACTTCAGCTTGGGTGCGGTCGTCAGCGGTCCGGCGGGCGTCATCGGCCAGAACGATGCCCCCCCGGCAAATATCAACACCACACAGTGGCTTGCGGGTACCCAGTACGTCGATGAACGCACCATCGTGATCGACTGTGATGCGGTACCCGGTGACTACGATCTGCTGCTGACTCTGTACGAGCCCAACTTCATCGAGAATCAGCCCGTGGAGCTGGCCAACGGTCAACCCGTTGGCGAGTACTTCTTTGTAACCACCATCACGGTGACCGAATGACTGCTGTACGCGGGTGGCGTCCGCTGCACATTGCGCTGGCTCTGTTCATTATGATCGCTGTGCTCGGACCGCTGCCCCTGTTGATAGGGCATCGCAGCCCGGAACCGGCCGTCCTTGGTCGATATACACGGCTGTATGCATTTATGCTGGTCTGCTATGGGGGGTTCATGCTGCTGTGGGCGGCCTATGCGGGCCTGCTGGCCTTTCGGCCCACTTGGGCGGCTGCGTGGGGGCAGGCCCATCCCTTCTGGCGGGTGGCCATCCCCCTTGGCCTCTTCCTTGGGACGGCGGCCTTCCGCGGGCTGCACCTCGCACGGATCCTGGTCTTTCCCACCGTGATCCATCGCTACCTCGCTGGGATGCTCAGTGCGGTGCTGGCAGCGGGCATTCTGTTGACGATGCTGGTGTTGGGCGCGGGTGCAGCCCGCCACACAACCCCGGCCTCCCCCGCTGGCAAAAGAGGGGGCGCGGCCGTGCTGTTGGCCGGGATGGCGGTCATGCTGCTGGCTGTGTCGACATCCGGGTATTGGAACGGCATGTTAAGCTCGGACTCCGGGCTGCACCTGTATCTGGGGCAGCACGTCGTGCTGCACAGCGGCACCCCATACCAGGATCTCATCTACTTTCATCCAGCGCTGCGCTTCGGGTTGAGCGCGCTGTGGACCCTCGGCGCACGGTTCTTCAACGCCGATCCCGTGATCTTCGTGCGCGTGCTTGATCTGTTTGTGGTATGCGGTGTGTTGGCCGTGACGTACCGGATCGGCCAGCGGCTGACCGGGTCGGTCCTGGGTGGGGCCGCCAGCCTGATCCTGTTGGTAGGGACTGAGCACATTCAGGAACTGCTGCTGCAAGGGCCCACCTTCCGGCTCACCACGCTGCTGCTGGCGCTGCTGGGCCTGTGGATGGCCCAGGAACGCCGGTGGCTGGCCAGCGGGGCGTTGTTGAGCATGGCCACGCTGCTGTACATCCCTGCCGGGGTATACGGCATCGCTCTGATCATCACCGCTGTCACGCTGGCTGAGAATCGGGGGACCGCCTTAGCCCGCGTGGGGATGGGCATCGGGGTGGTCCTCATCCCCGTAGGGATGGGTCTGCTGTTGGTGGGGAGCTTGCAGCCCTTTCTCGCGCAGGTGTTCGGTGCGGTGTTGAGCCTGATCGCACCAACGGGCGGCGGGGGTTCAGGCGGGGCATTGGATAGATTGCGGCTGATCGGCGCGAGCTACGGCTGGGTCATGCGCTACGATTGGGAGGTTGTGGTGCTTGCGCTGGTGGGTATGGTACTGGCGGTGAACCACGATCGCAGGGTGGTCCGACCGGTCCTGCTGGCAGGCGTGTTGATGCTGCTGGCAGCAGGCCTGCAGTTTGATGGCAGCGTGCGTGATACGGTGATGGTGTTAGCGCCTCTTGTGCCGTTCGGAGCGGCTGCCGCCGTGCGTATGGTGGACCAACTCGCGCCCGCCGTGCAGATGCCCCGCACCCTGACCGGTGCCGCTGTGATCGCTATGGTGGCCCTCATCAGTCTGCCAGACTGGGCGCTGCAAAGGAAGTTTCTGATCGACGTGGAGTTGTACACGCTGGCTGAGCAGCGCCAGATGGCTCAGAATTTTTTTGCAGAGATCGGCACGGACGAAACCACTCAGCACTTCAACGATCTGTGGTTGTTGGCCCTGACTGAAGAGGAGAATGCCCTGCCCGTGGTGCAGACCGCCTCACTGGGCCTGCTGGCGAACGAGCAGGCTGGTTGGACGCCTCCCGTCACTGCTGATGCGCTTGTGGAGAGCGATGCGGCTGTTGTTGTTGCCGGGCTGGGTTGGCTGGAGAAAGACCTGGCGGATGCCGCCGATGCGCATTACATCCCGTTGGGCCTCTTCGATCTCTACAATGGGCTGCGCCCCCCTCAGGCGATCTATGTGCGCAGTGACCGCACCGACCTCATCGCCTTCTTCGAAAGTTGGCCCCTGGAAGAATGACCCCCCCCATTTACTGGGAGGATCGACAAATCAGACCCAACCGGTCACCAATATGTGCTAAACTAAGCTCAAAGGTTTAGTGGTAGAAAGGATCTGAGTCATGCTGCGTGGGTTGGATCTGGGGTATGACATTCGCGGTTGGTGGCACAGCCTGCCGCCGTCGACCAAATCATACTGGCCGGTGGCGGCGCTGCATTTGGCGCTCATCCTCGCGGGGACCATACTTCCCCTGGTTAATCTTATCCTGCTGTTCCCCCTGTGGATCCTGTTGGGGGTAGTACAGGCTGTGTGGCTGGTGCGCTTCGCCCATGTGCGCGAGATCAACCGGCATACAAAAGTCACGCGCTTGGCGACCAACGCCGCCTTTTCTCAGGTGATTTACGGCAGCCTGCTGCGCGGGGGCATGTTCCTGGTCGGCATCGGGCTGACGTTGGGCGGCCTGCTGGCGACCGTGCTGCTGCAGGTGGCGGATCTGGTGGTGGCGCAGGCCATCTCCGTGATCGCGCTGCTGGTGGCCGTCCCCCTGCTCAACGCCTCGCGCATCGAGCGCATGTGGGTCGGCTGGATCTGGATCCTATCCGGTATTGGCACCGTGATCGCCGTGGGCTTTGTGCCCGCCGTCATCGCCGGGATTGTGGCGCTGGTTGTTGGGTTGTAGCGTACAGGCACTCTGCCGCCACGCGGGCGCTTGGCTTTTGTAACTGAAGGCGTAGTGTGACATACTCCCCCCGCCTAAAGGCGGGGGCTTCTGCCGTTAACGCCGAATGCCGTGCTTTACGCACTGGTCTTCTTTCGACTGAGACAGTATGCGT
>JAADYX010000042.1 GCA_010092885.1 Chloroflexota bacterium
CGTATTGGGCAGGTAGCGGCCCAGCAAATCGGCGCGGTGCAAGTCCCAGGCGGCGCCGACTTCTGCGACGCTGGGCAGCAGCCGCTCCAGACTGCCGCCGCTGGCCGCCGTGTTCATCTCCCCGGCCAACTGCGCCAGGCCGCCTAGGGCCAGTGCCATGACCGCCACGAGCAGGAAGACCAGCAGCCCTGTCGCGCCAACAAGCACGAGGTTGGGCGTCAGCAGGGAGACCGCCACAACCGCCTGTGCGGCCATGCTCACCGCAAACACCACGCCGAGCAGCATGCCCGTCAGCAGCAGGATGCGCAGCAGCCAGCCCGGCGACTCGATGCGGTCGGGGTCGTCATCGTCCTTGCCTTCCATCCAGCCCAGCCGGATGAAAGCCCACTCCACCCAGATGTTCATGATGCTCATTACGAAGGCGGCCAGCAGAGCCCACCCCAACCCGGCGACCTCCATGCTGGTCACGGTAGCGGTGAGCAGCAGCAGCAGCCCATCGATCACAAAGATGAACAGCCCCGCCGTCAGGATGGTCACCGGGAGGGTAAGCGCCAACAACACCCGCCGCAGCACTGCGCTGAGCACCACAAACACCAGCGAGACGATCCATACCTCAAACAGCAGGTCGCCGTATTGGATGCCCGGCAGCAGCCCCAGCCCGTTGAACACAATATAGGTGATCGAGAGCCGGATGATGAAATTGCGCAGGTTATTCATCGGGGGTGGCCGGGCGTTCGTAGATGGCCTGCGGATGGCGTTTGGCGCTCAGACCGCCGCCCGGCCACCGGATGCGCCCCGGCAGGGCAGCCTGCGGGCTGACTTCGCCCTCGGTGAACTGCAACAGCGCCAGTCGCGCCGCGAACTCTGCCCGCCCTGCGGCCCGGAATGCGCCCCACGTGGTCAGGGTGATGACCTCGTTCATCGCTTCACTCCAGCATTTGTAGAACAGATCGAGGTTGGCCCGGACTTTGCCGCCCTCCACCGTAATATCACGGATCGCAGTGGACCACGCCAGGAAGTGCATGCCCTTGCCCCACTGGATAGGGTCGCTCGTGCCTTGTTCTTCATCCAGCGTAACGGTCAGCGCGATCTGCCGGAAGCCAAGCGTGCTGGCCGCGCGGTCAGGTTCACCTGTTACCTCAACGGGCACGATGCCGCAGTCCGCCCTGTGGATCTCGTCCTGCATGTTCCAGGCGTAGTCGTTTTCGATAAGGTCTGACTCGGCAGTGTGCAGCGCGTCACCGTCCCCGGCGATCACGATGTAATGGGCGACGAGCACATAGGGCGTGGTGATCCGCCATTTGAGCATCTTGAGGAAGAAACGCCTGCCAAACGCCCGGAACAGCCACCGGCGCAGGGCATCCTCATCCTTGCCGATGATCGACTCTTTTACGTCGTCAAGGTTGGTCAGGCGCACAAGCTGCTGCTTGATCCACTGGACGGCGCTGTCAAGGCGGTGCTTCTCGATGCCGCGCTTCCTGCGGACCGGCTCGACCTGATGCACCGGCTCCTGCTCGCGCTTTTCGGGGTCCACCTCCTCAATGTCCAACCCGAGAGGCAGCAGCTGGCACTCCGGGCTGCGGCAGTCAAAGCGCAGGCTGCCCACCATGCTGAACCGCAGCTTTTGGCCACCCTGGTATACAATCGGGTCGGTGACTTCCAGAGCAAAAGAGATGAGCTTGTCGGCGTGGTCTTGGGCGTACAGGTCAAACCCGTTGAGGATGACGGTGTACTGGTCCTTGCCCCGGGCCTGCGCGGGCAGCGGGAGATCGCTGACTTTGATCACAAAGGGCGTATCGTTGTTGCGCGGGCACTCGACCACGGTTGAGGCCTGGCCGGGGATGAAGGCCACGCCTTGCGCCTGCACCCGCGTGGCAAACTCCGTGAAATGCGCCACATCGGCGCCGGTTCCGCTGGCTGCGGTATGCCCGGCCACGGGCGGCCCGCCGTTGGCGTGACGCACATAGCTCCCCAGCCGGTTGACTCGGTGGTTGTACTCCCACTCGTGGTGGAATCCCTGCCAGATCACTGCTTGCATACCGGGTATTGTAGCACAACGGTGCCCGGCGCGGCAGTTCGGTGCCGCCCGCCACATCACAACCACCGGAACCGCCACCACAGGCGCAGATCGCGTAGGGCCAGCAGCACCAACACCCCACCCAGCGGATGCAGGATCACGGCGGGCGGGGTGATCGTCAGCCACCACAGCGCCCGGTGCGCCATCAGCGGGGGGAGGATCCCCGGCGGCACCGGCAGCGGACCCGGCCCCTTCGGCTGGAGGGCCAGCCACCGGCGCAGTGGATGCGTCGCGGCGAGCAGGGTCCCCACCAGAATCACGCCCAGCAGGGCCGCGGGCAGGCGTGGCAGCGGTGCCAACAACAGCACAGCAGCAGCTAACACACCGCGCGCCGCGATCCATATGGGGCTGTGCCACCCGACGGTCCGCCGCCAGCGTTCGAGACTGCGGCTCCTGTGGTTGTTGGCAGCATGCCCGCCTGCGGAAAAACCCTCCATGCGCGGCTCTTGGTGCACAGCGCCCTATCACCCCCGACCTTTGCAACCTTTTAACATCCTTTGTCGTACAGTGTAAAGGAGAGCATGTATAATAACCATCCAGGTACACACCTACAGGTAAGGTCGCGATGTCTGACGAGACAATCCCTCTTGAACGCGATACATACACCCACCTGAGCGGACTCAAGCGCAGTGCCCTGCTGATCGTGGCGGTATCGCTCAGCTTGCTGACCGTCTTTGTGTATATCCGCGCGATCCCGGTAGGCTTCAGGAGCCTTGCGGGCGAATTCAGCCCCCGCTTTGATGCCGTTTTGGCCGCGGTCGGCCTGCGGGTGGGGTTCGTGACCGGGGCGCTGGTCGTGCTGGAAGCCCTGACGTTTGCCATCTTCGTGGTGACCGGCCTGGTGCTGATCGCCCGGCGTTCCGATGATCTGGTCAGCCTGCTGACGGGCACCATGCTGGTGGTGTTCGGCGCTGCGACCACCATTACATTCAACTACGTGTTCGTGATCTCCGGGTTCTACAGTGTGCTGCACACGCTGCTGACCACAGGCGGCTACGCGCTGTTTGTGTGGTACCTGTACACCCTGCCCCATGGTCACTTTGAGCCGCGCTGGTCGCGGTTCGTGCTCGCGCTGTGGGTGCTTTACACCTTCGCCGGGCTGATCGCCGGATCCGCCCTGTATGACAGCGGCTTCCTGACGTTTGCCGGGTTTACCTTTCAGGCGGCGGTCTACGGATTGGGCTTTTTCGGGCTGACCTACCGCATCAACAACACCCTCACGCCGCTGCAGGTGCAGCAGGTCAAGTGGGTGGGCATGGGCCTGACTCTGGCCTTCCTCGGCTTCGTGATCCGCTTCCTGCCCACGGCGTTGGTGCCGGTCGGGTCATGGTCGCCGCAGCTGCTGCTGATCTATGAGGTGGTGACCAACGTGATCATCCGGCTGGGGTTGGTGGCCATCCCGGTGACCATCGCCTTCTCGATCATGCGCTTCCGCCTGTACGACGTGGACCTCTTCATTAACCGGTCGCTGGTGTATACGGCGGTCTCCGGCGCGACGGCGGCGGTGCTCCTGGTGGATATCTTCCTGTTCCTGTGGCTGCTGCAGCTGGTGACGGGCGGGCGGCAGCCGACCTTCGCCGTGATGATCGGCACGGCGGTGGCGGTCGGCGCGTTCAACCCGATCCGCAAGCGGATCCAACGCTTTGTGGACAAAAACGTCTACGGCATTGAGATCGACTATGACCGCCTGCGCCGCGCGGATATGTCCCCGCCGAGCACCGATTCGCTGAAGGCCCCCAAGCTGGATACCGGCCAGACCTTCGGCACGTACCGTGTGGTCGGCTCGGTGGGGCGCGGCGGCATGGCGGAGGTCTACCGCGGCCTGCACCCGACGCTCAACCGCCCCGTCGCCATCAAGGTGCTCTCCTCCGACCTGGCCACCCAAGCCGATTTCCGGGCGCGCTTTGAGCGGGAAGCCAAGACCATCGCCCAGCTGAACCACCCGCACATCGTGCAGGTCTTCGACTTCGGCGTGGAGGGCGACACCTACTTCATGGTGATGGAGTTCATCGAGGGGCCAACCCTCGCGCAGATGATCCGCGACCGGGGCGCGCTGCCCTACGATGAGGTCGCGCCGGTCATCAAGCATGTGGCCAGCGCCCTCGATTATGCGCACCTGCAGGGCGTGGTTCACCGCGATGTGAAGCCTTCCAACGTGATGCTGCGGCCTGCCACCGACAGCGGCGGCGGCCTGTGGCAGGGCGTGCTGACCGACTTCGGCATCGCCAAGATCGCGGGCGGGGACGCGATCACGCGGACGGGCATGATGGGCA
>JAADYX010000336.1 GCA_010092885.1 Chloroflexota bacterium
CCCGTGCCACCGCCGGATCGGTTTCCGGGCGAGTCTGCATGATATCCGGGATAGGTTCGACGGCGTGGGCCAACATCGTCCCGAGCGGGGTATCGGCCTGATAGGGCAGCTCACCGGTGAGCATCTGGTACAGGGTCACGCCCAGTGCGTAGACATCCACCAGAGAGGTCAACCCGCCCGCCTGGGACATCTCCGGAGCCATATAGGCCGGTGTCCCGACGATCATGCTGCCGGTCAGGCTGCTGGCCGTTTCCCCGATCTTCACCAGGCCAAAGTCGGAGATAAAGGCATCGCCATGTTCGTCGAACAGTACGTTGCCCGGCTTCACATCACGGTGGATGATCCCGCGTTTATGGGCCACATCCAGCGCAGCAGCCACCTGGTCAAGGATGTCCGCGATATCTTCAGGGTCAAGTGCACCCGCATTGATGCGGTCAGCCAGGGTGCCGCCCTGCATCAGCCGCATCACCAGGAAGGCACGCCCATCGTCCTCGCCGTAGTCATAGACAGGCACAATCGCGCTGTGTTCCAGCTGAGCGATTGCCTGCGCTTCGCGCTCAAAGCGCTCTTTGAAGTGTGGGTTGTGCGTGAACTCGCGCGGAAGCACCTTTACCGCCACATTGCGCCCAAACTGCGGATCCGTGGCGTTGTAGACGGTTGCCATGCCACCGCGCCCGATCTCGTCGTTGATCACGTACCGCCCTATCGTTTCGGGCAGATTGGTCTCATCATCAGCCATTGTTTTGTCCGTATAGCTTGAAATGCTTTCGCGTGCTCTATTGTACGCCAAGCGGCCCCAAACCTCACCTTTCCGGCCCGGTCGGGCTGCCCCGCTCCGTTTTAAGCGCTGTAATTGTATCACAGATGCAAGGCAGGGCAGACTGCAATATGCTATCATACTGAAAATGTGACGAAGGATCGGCAATGGTTGATAGGACCATCAAGTTCAGCTACACGGAAAGCCCTCCAAGCGCGGCGCGCGTCTACCTGCCACCCGAACTCCCACCGTATTTTGTACAGCGGTCGGAGCTGATCACAATCAAAAAGCAGCTCATCCAGCGTTCCAACGGCATGCTGGCCCCGATCGTGCTGCATGGTCCGCCCGGCACCGGCAAGACGGCCCTGGCCACCGCCCTGGCCCATGACAGCGGGATCCTGCACACATTCCCCGATGGGGTGCTGTGGGTCTCTCTGGGTGAAGGCAGCGATGTACAAGGCGCGCAGGCGCTGTGGGGGCGGGCTCTTGGCAGCGATCTGAGTCACATTCCGGATACCGCCACGCGCTCACAGGTGCTGCGCAAACTGCTGGACCGCCACCGCTGTCTGATCGTCATTGACGATGTGCTGGATGCTGAACAGGTCCGCCAGCTGAACATCGGTGGGCCCGGCTGCGCCCGCATTATTATCACCAGCTCTGATGAGGTCGCCTTTGGCCTGAAGTCACGCCGCTATCTGATCAGCGGCATGAGTGAGCTGGAGGCCCTCTCCCTGCTGACGGAGTGGTCCGGCCTGCTGCCAGATATCTACCTGCCGACAGTAAAAGAGATCATCAAGCGCCTGGGCAATTCGCCGCTGGCATTGGCCCTCGTCGGTGGGCAGGCCCGCCAGGGGATCACGTGGCTGCGCCTGTTGGAAGTCCTGCGCAACGATCAGGGCCCGATTGCCACGTTGGATACCAAGGACAAAGGCGTGCAGCGCAGCGCCCTCGGCCTGATCGTCAACTTGGTGCTCTCGCGCTTTGGGGGCGCACGCCTGCGCCAGGCCGCCCTGCTGGGGGCCTTCGCCGCGGGCACGAGTGCACCCTTCTCCACGATGGCCGCCGCCGCCTGCTGGGGTGTGTCCCCGGATACCGCCCGTGAGACGCTCGGCCTGCTGGTTGAGTCGGCCCTGGTGCAGAAGATCAACGACCGTCTGTATACCATCCATGAGGCACTGCGCAACCACCTGCGCCGGGCAGCGACTCCCTCCGAACTGAAGCAGGCCACCGAAAACGTGCACCACTACTACCTCTCCCTGGCAGAAGGTCAGCTCGGCCCGGGTCAGAACATCGAAGACGAACTCGGCCAGGTGATGGCCGCCATGCGCGCCACCCGGCAGACTAATCCCGGTGTGGCCCGCCTGTTTGTCGACGCACTGATCAGCACCTTCGAGCAGCGGGGCCTGTGGGCCCATCTGGTGATGCTGGCCACGGAAACAGTGGAAGAGGCCAACCGCGACGGCGATGTGATGCGTGAGCAGACCTACCTCAATGACCTGGGGTACGCGCAGACCGTGCTCGGCAACTACGATGAGGCCATGCACCGCTTCAAGCGCACGCTTGAGATCAGCCGGGCCCTCGGCGACCCGGCCGGCGAAGCCAACGCGCTCAACAACATCGGTGCCGTGAGTGAACGGCGCGGCAGCCTGGCCGATGCAGAGCGCTACTATCGCCAGAGCCTCACCATCCGTGAGAGGCTGGGCACCCGCGAGGAGATCGCCGACACCCTGAACAACCTGGCCGGTGTGCTCTACCAGCAGGGCCGCTTCGAGGCCGCCCTGACGGCCTTCCAGCGCGTGCTGGATATGTACGGGGTGCTCGGCAGCCGCAGCGGTGAAGCACAGACACTGCTCAACATCGGCACCACCTACGAGAGCATGGGCCAGGACAGCGAAGCGGCCCAGGCCTACGAGCGCAGTCTGGCTATCTACAGCAACATCAACCTGACCGTGGGGCAGGCGCAGGCCCTCAACAACCTGGGGATCGTCTACTTCAACCAGGGCGACACCGACCGCGCGCTGCGGCACTTCCGCCAGAGCCAGGAGCTCAAAGAGCGGCTCGGCGACCGTCTCGGGCAGGCATCCACGCTCAATAATATCGCACTGCTGTACGAGAACACCGGCTCCCCCCAAATGGCGCTGGAACACTACCAGCGCAGCTATGATATCCTCGAACGGCTCGACGACCCCCGCGCACAGGTCGTGCATGAGAACATCGAGCTGCTGCGCCAGCGCATGCGCGGCGAATAACCACGGGCAGCCGCGGCCTTTTTCCTTCTTACATAACTCTTCTAGCACGGCTGTCGGGCGTGCGTTAAGGTTGAAAGGTGACATTATCGGAGGAGATAGGTCTATGTTTAAGCGTGTCCTGAACATCCTCTCAGGCGACCCTTTTGAACGCGAATACAATCACTACAAGGCCATCGTCGACAAGGTGGCCGCCTTTGAACCTGAAATGGAAAAGCGCTCTGATGAGGAACTGCGTGACCTCACGGAGATGTTCCGCGAGCGCATTCGTCAACACACCGCCGGTATTGAGGACCATGTCGAACGGCTCAAGGCCGAACGCGACATCCTGGATGCGATCCTGCCGGAGGCCTTTGCCGTCGTGCGTGAAGCCTCCCGCCGGACAACCGGCCTGCGCCATTATGATGTGCAGGTGATCGGCGGTGCGGCCCTGCATGAAAGCCGCATCGCGGAGATGAAAACCGGTGAGGGCAAAACCCTCGTCGCGAGCCTGCCGCTGTATCTCAATGCGCTGGTCGGGCGCGGCGTGCACCTCGTGACGGTCAACGACTATCTGGCCCGTCGTGACGGCGGCTGGATGGGCCCGATCTTTCAACTGCTCGGCCTGACGGTTGGCGTTATCGGTAAGGAGCAGTATTCGGCCATCTATGACCCGGACTACGTGGACCCCACCGGCCATCTGGAAGATGAACGCCTGGTTCACTGGCGGCCGGTGCCACGCCGCGAATGCTATCTGGCAGACGTGACCTACGGTACCGCATCCGAGTTCGGTTTTGACTACCTGCGTGACAACACCACCGTGGAAACAACCCGGCTGGTACAGCGCGAGCACTACTTCTCGATTGTCGACGAGGTCGACTCGGTCCTTATCGACGGTGCACGCACACCGCTGATCATATCCGGCCCGGCGCGCAAGGCCAGCGACAATTACCAGATCTTCGCCGATGTGGTCGAACGCGCCCGTCTGCGCCGCAACACCACCAATCTCGATGAGGACGAAGAGCCTGACGGCGACTACGTCTATGAGGAGCGCACCAAGTCCGTCTCGCTGACTGATATGGGCATTGAGAAGGTCGAACGCCTGCTGCCCATGGTCGACACGGATGCCGGCCAGAGCCTCTACGATCCGCAGTTCTACGAACTGGTCAGCTATCTGGACAATGCCCTCAAGGCACGTTACGTCTTCAAGCGCGATATCGACTACATTGTACAGGGCGGGCGCGTCATTCTGGTCGACCAGACCACCGGCCGCCCGATGCCTTCCCGCCGCTACAGCGAAGGCCTGCACCAGGCCATTGAGGCCAAGGAAGGCGTCAGTGTGCGCCGCGAGGACGAGACCATCGCGACCATCACCGTACAGAGCTACTTCCGCATGTACAGCCGTCTGGCAGGCATGACCGGTACCGCCCTTACCCAGTCTGAGGAGTTCCACGAGGTCTACGGTCTGGAGGTTATCCCCATCCCCACCAACGTGGAATTCCGGGCCACACAGGGCGAACTTGAGACGCGCAAAGAACGCGACCAGGGTGTGCCGGTGGTCACCTACTTCCGCCCGGACAATAACGGCGACCGGCCCGACTTCTACAAGCGCACCGACTACGATGATGAAGTCTTCCTGAACCAGAACGCCAAGTTCAACGCTGTGGCAGCCGAGATCAAGGAGCTGTATGATTACGGTCGTCCGGTGTTGGTTGGCACGGGGTCGGTGGAAGCCTCCGAGATCCTCAGCAGCAAGCTGGATCAACTCGGCGTCCCGCATGAGATCCTCAACGCCAAGAACCACGAGCGCGAGGCGCTGATCGTGGCGCAGGCTGGCCGCCCCGGCGCGGTGACGATCTCCACCAGTATGGCAGGCCGCGGCACCGATATTCTGCTCGGTGGCAACCCGGAGGGCCTCGCCGCGGAGATGATGAGCGACCGCTGCTTTGAGAGCGCGAACTTCACCCGGTTGGTCTAGGAAGTGACGGACGGTCACCTTGATGCCGCCGCCGTGCGCATCGAGAACGACCCGCGCATGATGGGCGACAAGGACCTGATTGGCTGGATACAGGCCAAAAACGAGGAACTGACAGCCAAAGCCCAGGTTGAAGATGTGCTCGGTGCCGTGATCAGCGAACTGCGCAGCGAGCCGCAGTACAGCAGCGTGGACTACGAGACCATCACACAGATGGTCCGGCAGGTCGATCTTTCCAGCTACGACAGCCGCCGCATGGACCGCGCCCGCGATCAGGTCAAAGAGCAGAACCTGCCCGCCTCGCTCATCCCGGATATCGAGTACAAGCTGAAGGAATATCGTTCGCTCAAGGGTCTGTTCGGCCAGCAGGGCTTCATCGATATGCTCGCCCAGCAGCTCTACGAACAGCACTACAACGCACGTGCCGCGCTGGTGCGTGCTGTCCTGAACGGTGATGAGGACGAGGCGAAAGACATCTGCGCTGAAACGCCCTCCCTCCCGGAGGCCCTCGCTGATGAGGTCAAGGCCATCGTCGAAGACTGCCGCCAGAAGCGGCGCGAGGTCTGGGAGAAAGGCGGCCTGCACGTCATCGGTACCGAGCGCCACGAATCGCGGCGTATCGACGACCAGCTGCGCGGACGCGCGGGCCGTCAGGGTGACCCCGGGTCGTCGCACTTCTTCCTCTCGATGGAAGACGAGCTGATGATGCGCTTCGGTGGGCCGCGCACCCAACGCATCCTTGAGCGGCTCAACATCCCGGAGGATACGCCCATCTCGGCCAACGTGCTCTCCAACGTCATTGAGCAGTCGCAGAACCGCTTTGAGGGCTACTACTTCGATATCCGCAAGAACCTCGTTGAGTATGACGAGGCCGTCAACCGCCAGCGCAACATCGTTTACGAGGAGCGCCGCAGCATCCTTGAGGGCGACGGCACCGACCTGGACACCATGGTGCAGCAGTTCATCCGCGACACACTCCAGGACCTGGTGCAGCGGCTGGCCTACGGCTACGAGGAGTGGGCCCAGGGCGAGATCGAGAGCGCCATCGGTGACTTCTCCAGCGTGGATACTGGTGAGGTCAACGCACGTGCCGTTGTGCAGCGTGTACTCTCGCTGTTCCCGCGCCCGCCCCAGGACGAACTCGACGACCTGCTGACCGTTAACGAGGCCGATGTCCTTTCCGAAGCCCTGATGGAATACGTTCGTATGGGCCTGGACGAGGACCACAATCTGCGCATGCTGCACGGCGAGATCTCACGCCTGATGCCGCTGTGGCCAGTTCTGCCGCCCTTCAAGCAGCGCGGCACGGAAAACTGGGAAGGTTTCAGCACGCAGGTGCTGGCCGCCTTCGACCACTACGCACAGCACATGCCGCAGGCCGCCCGCGCAGAAGCACGCACCGATCTGGAAGCCAGTCTGGAGCGGGCCTTCCGCGAGCAGGTCGCAGCTATCAACCAGGGTGAAAACCTCAATGAGGTCAAGACTACGTTGGAAAAGGCCCTGACCACCGTCCTCAACGACGCGATGCAGGCAGCCATCGTGGAGACCGAGCCCGACCTGATGATCGACATCCTGCTGGAACGGGTCAACTACCTGCTCGATGTCGCCCGGCTGCCACGCGAAGGCGACATCGCAGCGGATGTGTGGCCGCTGGACCGTCAGGCGTTCGCTATCGGTGAGGATGAG
>JAADYX010000002.1 GCA_010092885.1 Chloroflexota bacterium
GCGTTACAGGCCCCCCCAATGCTAGCGGGGTTCAACCGCTTCGTACTTCTTAGCGACTTCCCACACGTAGAACTCGCCCTGCTTGCCCCCCTGGAAGAGGTAGTGATCATGGGTGGCCCCGCGGTCAGCGCCAATGGAGACGGTTCCGGCGGGGTTGGTGACCTCGTCCAGGCCGACAAGTGCGGCGGTCAGGGCCTCGGGGCTGGTGTCACCGTTGGCAGCCTGTGCGGCTTCAATGAAGAATGAGGCCGCAGAATACGCCACGTGCACCGCCATGCCAGGCGGGCGACCGTAGCGCTCACTGAAGGCACCGACGAACTCGCCGTTCGCCTCGCTCTCGATCAGCGGACTGTACCAGGAGGAGCCGTACATGCCGACCACGGCATCGCCCATCTCAGCGAGCAGGGGGGCTTCCTGCGGAGCATTGGAGATGAACAGCACGGGCTGATCCAAACCAAACTCGCGATACTGGCGCACAAAGGCGAAGTCAGACGGGTTGAGCAGCAGCACGGCGATCACATCCGCATCACCGATGCCTTCAAGGAAGGGGGCCATATCCGGCGTACCGAAAGGCACGGCCTGCTCAGAGATGATCTCGCCGCCCTGGTCAGTGAAGGCAGCCACGAAGCCGTCGCGGCTCTGCTGGCCGAACAGATAATCCTGGTAGAGCACAGCCGCGGTGCGCGCTTCCAGATCCTCATAGGCGAACAGGCCAGTGGCGTAAGCATCACCGCGGCCCGAGCCCGGATAGAAGGTGTGGTCACTGGTGGGTGTGTCGCTGGCACCGAAGCCGATATGTGGCACACCGGCCTCCGCTGCATACGCGCTGACGGCGGCAGCGGTGTGGGCCAACTGCGGCCCGAGGATCACGTCAACGCCATCCTCTTCAACCAGCTTGCGAGCGCGGGCAACGGCATTGGTGGGGTCGTCGGTTTCGTCTTCGAAGATGAGCACGACGTCACGCCCGGCGATCTGGTTGTCAACCTGCTCAAAGGCGAACTCAACGCCCATCTGCACCTCCGGGCCGACTGCGGCAGCCAGGCCAGTAAGAGGCATGATTACGCCGACACGGATCTCCTCATCCTGCTGGCTTGCTGCGCCGGAGCAAGCGGCAAGCAGCAGACTGGCAGCAGCGATGAGCACAACAAATAGAAGGGGGGTCTTTCTACTCATGATGGTCTCTCCTTGGAAGGGTGGGGATGGTAACGGTTTTCTCAGCTGTGTGCGCGTGCGTAGGCCGCCCGCCCAACGAAGAATTCTTCATCGTTGTCGCGAGGCGTGATGCCCAAAGCCTGCACGGCACGGCGTGCTTCTTCCATCGTGTGTTGGGCCAACTTCATGACGGGTTCGCGCGTGTAACCGCCGTTCCCGCCGACAAGCCATTGGTAGTACTTCTGCAGAGGCCAGTGATACGTGCCCAGCGTTTGGGTCGGCATGAACTGCCCCTCGAAGGTCAGGCGGGCAGGGGTGATGCGCCAGTACAGTTCCATGGCCTCATCAACCCTGCCTTCCAGCAGCAGGTTGAAGTAGTCGACCAGATAGCGCTTTTCCGGCGACTGGAACAGTTCGTAGGCACCGGGACCCATCCACTGCTGGCCGTAGGTTGTGACCAGCAGCGGCACCCAGCGCTCCCAGGGCACCTGTACCAGCACCTCATTGTTATAGCGTCGGAACGCCTCGAAGATGAAGCCAGGCTCCGTGATAGCAACGAGGATCGAGACCACATTGTCGATCTCAATCAGTGCGTCGATCACGTCAAAGGGAAAACCGCTGGGGTGGAACCGCCCGAAGTTGTATTTCTGGCTGGGGTACAGCACCAGTGGCAGGTCGGTTGCCTGGCACATGGCCCGCGTCACCTCTGTGATGTCCTCAGGCGACTGCGGATAGTAATTGGATGGATAGCTGAGCAGAGCGAAGTCCGCGCCGACAGCTTCCGCATGCTCTAGAAAGGCGATGTTCTTCTCCAGCGAGTCGAAGATAATGCCAGGCGAGACCATCAGGTCGTCGCCAGCTTCATCCACGACGATCTCCAGAAAGCGTTTGGCCTCGTCGAAGGTCAGGCCGGCCTGTGTAGTCAGTTCTGTGGCAAAGAAGCCGTGTGCGATAGTCTGTCGGACATCCAGGCGGATGCCTTCTTCGTCGAGTTCAGATAGATCCGGGGTGAATGATGGGAAGAGAAGGTTCTGGACACCTTTGAACGTCTCTCTCGCCCATGCCTTAAGCTCAGACATGGCTCCTCGATTTGGTGGCTCAGAAACATACCTACTGGTTGGTATGTTCAAGACTATCATAGGGCCCTATCTTTGTCAAGCATACGGCTTGCCAAATTCGCCACAGGGTACTGGTGAACGTGCCCTCAGCGTGCACGACGAACGCCGTCAGCGCGATGCGGTTGACAAAACAGGAGGGGGGTGGTATCGTGAGCATACCGACCCGAGAGTATGTTTATCAGACGAAAGTGGATCGATGGCTACCACTCAAACGCGTGCCGAAGCAACCATTAACGATATTTTGAATGCGGCGGAAATCCACTTCGGCCAACGTAATTACGCCGATGTCTCCATGTCGGATATTGCCTATCTGGCCGATGTGACAAAGGGTGCGCTCTATCATCACTTCAAGAACAAGGAAGCGCTGTATGTTGCCATGCTTACCCGTGACCTTGAAGAAAAGCGGATTATTTTCCAGCAGGCAGTTGACGCGCCGGGAACATGTCGTGACCGCTTGGAACTTTCTACCAAGCTGTTGTTCCAGATGCCCGAAGCCAAGCGCCGGCTCATCCGGTTGGTCCGCCGCGATATTAACATCTTCAAAGGAAAAACACGAGCGCTTTTGGTTAAGGCCTACCAGGATGCTCTGCCGCAAAGCGTGCAGGCGATCATCCAAGCGGGCATTGACACGGGTGAGATCGCACCGGGCGATGCCAGGTTGCTGGCCTGGGAATACATCGCGCTGGTGGAGGTCGTGCTCACTGATTACGCGCAGGACACACTCGGCGGGCCGGAGCAGTGCGTACAGTTTGTACTGAACCTCTTCCTGAATGGTGCGGGCACGCAGTAGACCGCGCCTGCCTATCCACTTAAAAAGCGAGACCGACTCAATGAAACCGCCCTACCCGATCATCGATGCCCATGTGCATATCTTCCCCTGGGAGAACATCCGCCCGGACGCGGCCAGCAAGATGAACCAACGGCCCGACATGGCTGAGATCTACGAGATGTGCCAGGATCCCGCGCGCCTGATCGCCTACATGGATGAGCGTAACATTGAGCGGCTGGTGATGATCAACTATGTCGCGCCGGAAACGCAGGGCTATGCCGAAGAGGTGAATGCCTACTCGGTGCGCATGGCCAGCTACGCACCGGGCCGCCTGATCCCATTCGGCGGCATCGATCCGCGCCGTGTTGAGGATGTGGGTGCGGAAATGGATCATCTGCTGGGTGAGCTGGGCATTAAGGGGATCAAGATCCACCCGCCGCACCAGCTGCTGCATGTCAATGCCTACCGGGATACGCCGGAACTCAAAGGGTTAGCTGCCGTCTACGAGAAGTGCATCGAATACAACATCCCGGTGATGATCCACACGGGCACATCGGTCTTCCCGCGGGCGCGAAACCGGTTTGGCAACCCGTTGGATATCGACGATGTGATGGTCGACTTCCCGGACCTCAAGATGATCATCGCGCATGGTGGGCGCCCGCTGTGGATGGATGAAGCCTTTTTTGTGCTGCGCCGCTGGCCGGAGAATACTTTCCTGGATATCTCAAGCGTGCCGCCCAAAAAGCTGCTTGACTATTTCCCCTGGATCGAGCGCGTGATCGACCAGGCGATGTTCGGCTCTGACTGGCCTGGCCCCGGCGTCATCGATCCGGCGGTCAACGCTGCGGATGTATACGCCCTGCCGATCTCAGACCTCGCCAAGCGCAAACTGCTGCGTGAAACCGCCGAAAAA
>JAADYX010000337.1 GCA_010092885.1 Chloroflexota bacterium
CAGCACGGCCCCCTCGATGAACCGCGCCCCGCTGAAGGAGCCCGGCCCTTCGTGCGGTGTGACCACGGTCTGCTCGCCGGTTTCCAATTCCACCAGCACGACATCGCTGCTGCCCCGGTTCACCAGCCTGAAGAGCGCGGCCAGCCTGCCATCCGGGCTGATGTCCTCCATGCGGCAGACGCCCTGTGCCTCGTAGATGAGGCGCTTCTCGCCGCTGTGCGGGTCGAGCAGATAGCCGTCCATCGCGTCGGCGGTGCGCCGGTTGGAGGCCATCATGATCGCGCCGTTGTCGTGGGTCCAACCGGCCAGCCAGTTGTTTTCCCTGCCGCCGTCGGTCAGCCGCCGGGTGCCGGTGCCGTCCGCGTTGACCTGTTAGATCTGACGGTTCAGCCCGCCGCCCGGCGACAGCAGATAGGCCAGGCCCTGCGTGGACCAACGCACCTGGGTGATCTGGTCGTCAGTGCCGGTCACCAACCGGGGAAAGCCGCCTTCCACGGGCATGGTCCACACCTGCGGCGTGCCGGTGAGGTCGCTGATGAAGGCCAGTTCGCTGCCGTCCGGGGAAAAACTCGGCGACCAGCAGCTGCCCACGGCCGCCATGTGCTTCACCAGATCCATAGGGGACGATCCTTTCTGATGTTGCCTGTGTAGCTATTGTACCGGATCCGCACGGTGATGCGGCAGGCAAAAAGGGCCGGATCGTACGAACCGGCCCCCTTTTTCACTCGTTATGTGGGGTTCAGGAGGCGCGCCGCTGCTGCATCACAAAGAAGCCCGCGCCGAACCCAACGGCCAACGCCAGCAGACCGACAACCCACACGATCGTGGTGGGGCCGCTGCTGGGTTCAGGGGCTGGTTCGGGGGCGACCTGTGCTTCAGCCAGACCGGCCTCGTAGCCTTCGGCCTGTGCCGTAGCGACCGCTTCTTCCAGTGCGGCGGCGGCTTCGGCTTCAGCGGCCTCGGCGGTGGCTTCGGCTTCAGCCAGCGCGTCCACACCGGCCTGCGTGACCGGCGGGAAGCTCGTCAGGCGCAGCACGTCTTCCGGCTGGTAGCCCAGCGCGATGAAGTCCATGCGCCCGTCGTCATCGTGACAGTCCAGGCAGTCGAGCGCCTGCCCGGCCGGGGCCACCTGGTGGGTGATCGGCCAGTACATCACGCTCTCGATGTAGCCGTACTCGCCGCTGTACTCCTGCCCGTAGGCAGCCATGCCCGTCTCGATAGCCTGGTCCCAATCGTAGGAGCGCCAGAAAGCAGCGGTCTCCTCGCCGGAGGGGAACAGGTTCACGGTGGCGATCAGGTTGTTGCCGGAGTCATACGGCTGCAGGCCGCGGAACTCCTTGAACGGCCAGATCTTGGAACGCTCATCGTTGATATCGCCCAGCACCTCATTGACGACGTAACCCTCAGCCGGGTCGACGCCGTCCTCGATCAGCGCGTAGTCGAAGATGCCGTTGGACCACAGGTAGGTCGGTTCAACGAACATCGCCCACTCAAAGGAGCCTTTGCGCGTATCGTAGGTGTGCACCTCATGCCCGTTGATCTCCTCAGAGGTGATCAACAGACCGCCGTCCTCGTTCTTCTGCCCGGCGGTTGACCAGTCCCAGTACATCATGGTCGGCTCGCCGCGGGCAAATTCGGGGATGTGGCAGGTCTGGCAGGCGATGATATCCGCGTGGCTGTTGAGCTCGGCAGCCTGTGCGCCCTCATGCGGATAGGTTGTGTGGCAGCTCTCACACGTGGATGTGGGGTCTGCGGTGGCCCAGTCCATCACGTAGCGCCCGCCCGGGATCACATGCCCCTCGGTGACGTGGCAGTCCGTGCAGGACATATCCAGCCCGCTGCTGTCCATATGGACATCCAGGGTGAAGTTGGCATCCAGCATGGTGGCGTCCAGGTCACCGTGCTTGACGCCGTCGCCGCCGCCGCCGGTGAAGTGGCACGAGCCGCAGGTCTCGCGGCTGGTCTCCCCGACGTTCTGCGCGACGAGCGCGAGATCAACGGGTTCCCACGTTTTGCCACTGAACTGGCGTGCTTCACCCAGAACCGGGTTGCCCGCGCCGGGCGGGAACTTCTTGTAGGTGCCGGTTGTGTCGTGGCAGACCAGTCAGTCGACGGCGGTCTCATCGGTGAAGTCAAACGAATCGTCCGCCCAACCGTAGCCAACATGGCAGCTGGTGCAGCGCGGTTCGTTCTCCCGTACGGAGACACAATAGTTGTTGATGACATTGACTTTGCCGACGGTCTCTTCCAGAACGGGGTGTTCGTACTCCCACGTCCAGTGGCTGGTCGCCATGATCTGCTCTGCAGCGCCCTCGTGGCAGCTCAGGCAGGCGGCGGTGACTTCCGGCCCGCTCTCAAAGGGGCCTTCCAGCACATCCAACTGGGCATGGAAATTCTCGGACTCGCCCTCGGCAGGCTCCTGCTGAACAGGGTCGATGCGCGGCAGTGCCGCGAACGCCATCTGCCCGAACAGAAGTGCGACCGTCACTACAACAGACCCCAATCCAATCAGGTGGAGTACCCTGCGTGATAGCCTCATAGTGTACGTTTGCTCCTCAACAGGTGCCCTGGTGTGTCTTTTAGCAATTATGCAGGCGATACCCCTACCCTGTTAGTGTATAATGTCACAACCGGGCGTTGAGGATGTAATAAGACAGTGAGTATCTGTTTTGTCAGGTAGTGGCCTGCACCCTGGCCAGGGCCTCTTCCATCGAGCCGACGAGCGTCACATCCCGCCCGCCGTACTGCTCCTGCCCGGCTGACTCGGCGATCAGCTGGGAGAACGCATCCGTGCCCACCACGATGGAAGTCACGTTTTCATAGTAGGCGTCTGGCAGTTCCGCGACGACCGCCATGCCCTCCACCAGCCGGGCGAAGTCCAAGTCGCCCTGGGAAAAGTCCCAGATCGCCCACACCGGCTCGCCGAGCCGTTCGTGGAACGCATACGCCCGATCTGCCGCCTCGCGGGCGTCCGGTGCCCCGCCGTACGGGGCTTTGATGGTCAAGAAGATGATGCGTTCGGCGGTATTTTCGACGGACTCAACAGTCATGAGGGGCTCCCTAAGCTAGTCAGACAGTGGCATCTGCTGCTGTGACGTGCGGATGAATGCCAGCGCTTCCTCCGGGGAGGTAACCAGTGTGACCCGGTGTCCGCCGTATTGGTCCTGGCCGACCGCGCTGGCGATGAGTTCAACGAATTTGCCCGTGCCCACGATGATCGGGTGGATCGTGCCCTCCTCGGCGGATGGCAGATCGGTCAGGGCGGAGAGACCCTGCACGATCAGCGGAAAGTTCAGGTCAACCCAGGAGAAATCCCACACGGCCCACACCGGGCTGCCGACCCGTTCGCGGAAGAGACGCGCCTGCTCAAAGGCGTGACGGGTGTCCGGGGCACCCTGGTACGGCGGTTCGAGGGTGATCACGATGATGCGTTCGGCGTCAAGTTCCTGAATGTCAACAGCCA
>JAADYX010000338.1 GCA_010092885.1 Chloroflexota bacterium
CCACCACGGCTCCGGCGCCGGGGGCGGCTGCAAACAGCGCCCCGACGATGCCGATCAGTCCGATAGCAGCAAAAGTGCTCAGCCGCCGCCCGCCGCGATCAAGCAGCAGGCCACCAGCCAAAGCGCCGGCAATGGCGCCCAATCCGCGCATCACCCCGAAGCTGCCGAGCATCTGCGGGGACGCACCGAAGACCTGATCCATAAACAGGGCCGGCAGGCCATCGATCCCGAAGGAGACCGCCGAATAGATCACCGCATACACCGCAAAGACCATAAAGCGCGGACGCCCCAGCTCACGGAAGGCGGCCCAATCGAACTGCTGCGATTCGTCGCGTGCGGCCGGTTCTTCGACACGCAGCACCCACACCAACGGCAGCAGCATAACCAGCGCCATCACAATGAAGACCACCCGGTAGCTGCCAAAGGCACCAATCAACTGGCCAAAGCCAAACGAGAGCAGCACAAAACCGACAGCCCGTCCGCCAACCATGATGCCCTGCACCCGGCCTTGTTCGGCGCGGGGCGTGGTATCGACCGCGTAGCCGTCCGTGGTGGAGTCAAACAGGGTGACGGCAAACGACCCGCAGAACATGGCGATCACATAGAGCGTGAGCGCCGTATCGGGCTGTACCAACGCCCCCGCACCGAACCCGAGCGCAGCCAGCAGCAGCCCACCGACCATATACGGCTTCCGATGCCCCATGCCGAATAGATTCACCCGGTCGGAGAGCATGCCGATGAAGATCTTCAGGATGAAAGGGAGCAGCAGCAGGGCAGTCAGCAGGCCGATCTCATCGGCATCGATCCCAAAACGCGCGAGGTAGGGCTTCTGGAACGTGCGGAAATAGGCCAGCCCCACCCCCTGCACGAAATACAGTGCGGCGAACATCGCATAGCGAAACGGTCTGTTCATGGTGAAAGGCCTTGTCCGAAGGGGAGTTATTGGATCCATGATAGTCACTTTCAGCCGGGGCGCAAGTCATCAGAGCTGCATAAGAACATGCGAGGCTGGTTGAGGTCGAGCCGTTGTATCGCCTAGGGTCACTATGTACGCACCTGAATCAAAGGACTACCTACCCCATGCGCATTGAAGCATCTGCCCTTGCCAAAGCAGCAGGCATCGGCCTGTTGGTCATTGTTGCCCTTAACGCCCTGAACCTGCTCGTGCAGCCAGACGTGCCGGAAGGCCTCACCGTGGCGACTGCCGCCGTGGCCATCATCGGGGCGGCGATCACCTATGCGCTGTACGCGGGCTTCGGCGCGCTGTACGCGGTGTTCAGCACCCACCATCTCTCCACGCAGGAGGGCGCTGTTGGCGGGGCACTAACCGGCGGACTCGTCGCGATCCTCGCGGCAGCCGTCAGCGCGGCTGCACTCATGCTCTTCGGCGATACGTCGTTGATCGAACAGGCAGCCGCACAAAACGAGACAGCCCTGGTCATCGGAACGGTTGCCAGTGCGGGCGGCACGCTCGTGCTCAGCGCTGGATTGGCCGCCCTCGGTGGTGCGCTTGTGGCCAGCATCAATGAGTATCAGCAGGCCGAACCCGCCTGAGCGCGCTATAATGCGTCTTCAATCGTCAACAACCTGAGGAGAGACCCATGCGTGTTCGCGTGATGATCGCCGCGCTGGCACTGGCTGTGCTGGCGTGCGCAGCGCCCGGCGGTGCCGAAGAAGTGGTGGAAGACCTCGCCGGGGACACCCCAACCATTGAAGCCACTGAACCGTTCCCAACACCGGTCGGCGATCCCCAGCCCACCCCCACACAGGCGGGTTCGGATGAGGCTGGCGACGATGCCGCGCCACCCGAGGCTGACAGCCCCAGCCAAGGCCAAGCCGAAAACGCATGTTCGCATCCCTACTTCCCGGTGATCGAGGGCGCAGCGTGGACCTATCAGTCGGCTGTTGGCTCAGAGCCACCGGAGACCTACAACGTGACCTATCAGGATGTCACCGGTGACTCATTCACCTACGTGCAGACCTGGCCAGATGGCAGCGTGCGCTCCGAATGGCAGTGTTCAGGTGAGGGTGGCCTGGTACAGACCGAGTACGGTCAGGGCCAGGTGACCACAAGCGGCGGCGGCATTGAGTTGGAAACGCTCTCGTTTGATGGCATCAACTTCCCCGCCCCGCAGGACTTTGTCCCTGGCGCGACGTGGCAGGCCAGCTACACAGCTGCCGCTGAGGTACAGGGCACAGAGATCGTCTATGATATCGTCATGGATTACGTGTATACCAACGATGAAGAGATCACGGTGCCAGCCGGTACGTTCACGGCTGCGCGCGTGGAATCCATCATAACGCAGACCGGCGGCGGTGTGGATCTCACCTTCAATACGGTCTCGTGGTATGTGGAAGGCATCGGCCTGGTCGACAATGAAAGCGAGACGTTTGGCTTTGAATCCTACTACGAACTGGTCAGCTACGAGCTCCCCTGATGCACACCGTTGATCAGGACGCCCTGGTAAAAGCCTGTGCTGTCAGCATTGGGCTGCTGCTCATCGCCAATGTGGGCGGCAATCTGCTGTACGCCTTGGTCAGTTCCGGCTTCTCAACCGGGGCGGATGTGCCGCGCTACGCAGCAGCCTCCTTGGGGATCAGCGTGTTCGCCTATATGCTGTATCTCAGTTTTGGCGCGGCCTATGCGCACTTCGCCCGGCGGGAGGATGGCCTCTCGCCGGTGGCCGGTGCGGTCGGTGGCGGCCTGACCGGGCTCATCACCAGCACGGTGACGCTGAGCCTCTCAGCGCTCATCTTCGTGCTGCTCAACGGCGCAGACTGGCCGCAGGATCTGCAGCAGGGCCTGATCGCTTTGGGGGTTGGGCGGCTGTGGGCGCTCGGCCCGACGCTTTCGGCGGGGATCGTCATCGCGGCGGTAATGGTCGGTGGCACGCTGTTCGGCATCGTGCTGAGCAGCCTCAGCGGAGCGCTGTATGCAGCCAGCCACGGTCCGGATGGCTACTACGCTGACTACGAACCGCCGGAACCCTGGTAGGCACGCCCCAACAAGTGAGCGGCCATCCGGGCGGCAAAGACCGGCTGGTAGGCCAACCAGCGCACCCCACCCCCGGCAGCAGCCAGCGGCTCAGCTGGCTCCTTTTTGATCGCCACCCCAATGCCCATCAGCTGAGCAACCGGCCGGTCGCCCCACTGCCGGTCGGAGCGATCCTTGATCTCACGTGTATCCCATGCCGCATCCAAGACCAAATCGCGCCACAGGCGGTGTACACCGTGCCCAACCGCCTCGTTGTATGGACTGTCGACAATGTCGTGGAAGGCAACAACGCCGCCCTCCCGAACCAGCGGCGCATACAGCGCGAAATCGGCGCGAACCCCTTCTTCCGAGTGGTCGCCGTCAATGAAGAGCGCATCGACCGCGGTGCGCCCGTGTTTGGCCATCACAGCTTCGATCAGGGTGCGTGTGCTCGACTGGTGCGAGTCGGCCAGGATGCGGTGAATCGGGCCGCTGGGGGTCACGATGCGCGGCGCGATGTGCACCCCGCCAAAGCCGTTGCGCGCGGTCGGGAACGGCCCCGCACGCACCACCGGTTTGATATCCACCGTGATCACAAGGCAGTCAGCCGGCACGATTTGGCGGAACGCCCAGCTTGATTCGCCGGAGGCCGTGCCGATCTCGACGAGGGTGCGCGGCTGCATCTCCTCAAGCAGACGCAGCAGACGGCTGAACTCAGCATGCAGCTGGGTCAATCCGTAGTCGTCGATCATCTCGTTGACAAGCGTATCGATATAGTCTGGCATCACGCGACCCATTATGCGGCTCTGGCCTCAGATCGGCGAAAAAGCTTGCAACCATACCATACTGTATGGTATGGTTGGGCTGTCAACGATTGTGAGGATGTGTATGGTGCGTCTAAGCCGGGACGATTGGCTGGCAGCCGGGCTGCATCTGCTGGTTGAAGAGGGCGTGGAGAGCATCACCCTTGAGGCCGCGTGCCGCCGCCTGAACGTGACCAAAGGCTCGTTCTACCACCACTTCAAGAACATGGATGCCTTCCGCAGCGCGATGCTGGACTATTGGGAGGCAAACTATACCACCCGCTTCATAGAGGCCAGCCGCACAGCCGCAACGCCTGAAGCACAGTTACAACACATCGCAGCGATGGTGATCGACACCTACGGTACTGAAGAGGTGGCAGTCCGCGCCTGGGCCCAGAGTGACCCACGCGTGCGCGCCGCGCTCCACCGGGTGGATTCCAGGCGGCTCAGCTTTTTGCAAGAGCTGTTGGGCACCTTCTACCCCGATGCGGCCGGGAGCATGGCACGGACCTTCTACGCTGTGCTGCTTGGCGCGCCTGAGATGCATCCCCCGGCCAGCCAGGAAGAATTCGCTGAGATGTACGCGCTGCTCATGCGCCTGCACGAGCACCTGATCGCCACCAATGACACATAAAGGATCCGCTGCCATGCGCCGAAAATTGGGTTATGTGCTTTTTGCCATAGGCATTGTACACCAGATCGTGGGCCTGCTGATCTACGGGCCGGTGCTCCTGACCATTCTCGAAGCTGGCATTGTCAACACGATTGTGCCGCCTTACTGGGATCGGAATGCGGCGTTCTGGTTCTTTGTAACGGGCTTCTTTCTGATGAAATATGGCTTGCTCGCACAGTGGCTGCTGGAACATCACGGCGCGGTGCCTCGCTTTTCGGGCGTCGGGCTGCTGGCACTATGCGTTGTGGGCGTGGTGATGATGCCCGCCTCCGGTTTTTGGCTGCTGCTGCCCGTTGCTGCGCTTCTGCTGCTGCCCAGTCCTGAACAAAAGGCAGCCGCCTAAATGGACCACACAACCATCAAC
>JAADYX010000043.1 GCA_010092885.1 Chloroflexota bacterium
CATCTCGAGGGAAATGCCGTGGATCACGCTGTCGGCCACGCCGTAGACGGGCCGCTGCGCAACCAGACGGGCCTGTTCGCGGTCCCACAGCATCACACCCGCGATCTCGGTGTTCATCAGGTCCGCGATGCGCTGGCCCAACTGCGAGAACAGCTGGTAAGGGTCCTGCAGGTCACTGATGGCCTCGGCGATCTTCTGCAGACCGGAGAGCTCGGCGACGCGCTCGGCCTGGGTGCTGTAGCGGCGGGCGTTCTCAATGGCGATGGCGGCCTGCTCGGCGATGAGCGTCAGCACGGCGAGGTCTTCACGGTCGTAATGGTAGGCGTTCTCCGTGAGGACTTCCAGCGTGCCGATGAAACGGTTGCGGACCATCAGCGGCACACCCATATAGCAGCCCGCCGCCGGATCGGTCTCACGCGCGGCGCGGTCGATCTCGGTTTCCTCGCGCACGTTTTCGACCATCAGGGCGCGGCGGCGCTGCGCGATCCAGCCGGGGTAGCCCTCGCCGAGCCGGTAGCGGCTTGTGCTGGGCTTGCCGGCCTCCACATAGGTGGCGGGTCCGGCGCGCTGCACCGGGGTGAGCGTCTCGGTCTCCTGGTCCCACAGGGTGATCTGCGCGGCGTCGTAGGGCACCAACCGGCTGACGCCATCCAGCGCGGCGGCGAGCGTGGCGTCCAGCTCAAGCGGCGCGTTGATCGACTGGCCGATCTCACTGAGCACCTGCAGCGCTTTGGCTGAACCGCGCTCGGTGCGGTCGAGGGTCGGCAGGGGGACTTCCTCCTGCATGACGACCACAAACTGCGCCTGTTCGCCCATCGCCACGCGGTGCGAGCTGGCCTCAACGGGCCGGCTGCCCACGGTGAACAGCGCCCGGCCCTCGGCAGCGAACAATTCCAGGAAGGCTTCGGGTGGCTCCACCTTGCTGGAAAGCAGCCATAGATCCGGGGTGCTGGTTTGGGTGTCGAACCAGTCAATGGCCACATCATTGATGAAGGTCACCTGCCCGCCGATGCGTGCGGCGACCACGGCATCGTTAATCGAGGCCAGATTGACCGGGATGGGCGAGTCGTCGCTGTCGCGCAGCTGCTGTTGGCGGCTGACCAACCGCGCTGAGATCACGGTGATGCTCAGCACGAAGATCGCGCCGACAATCAGCAGAATACCCAGTGTGTTTAAAGGGTTCATACGGTCCCCTTAAGACGATGTCTTTTCGCTTTTCTTCGCCTCGCGCTGCGCCTTGCGGCGTGCCTCGGCGGCGGCTTCCGTCACTTCGCGGATATCGTAGAACTCGCGGTCCTCGGTTGAGACGACGCCCACGGCGACGGTCATCAACGGGACTTCCTTCTCGTCGTCGCCATCGTCGATCACCATGGCGTTGCGCTCACGATCCATAAACGAATAGTTGCCCTGCACTTCCTGATCGAAGCGGGCCTGAATGGTCTCGCGGATGGCCCCGGCTTTCTCCGGGGAGGTGATCAGCACGAAGTTGTCCCCGCCGGCATGCCCGATGAAGTCCTCCGGCGAGCCTTTCGCGTCGACGATCTCGCCGATCAGCAGGGCGGTGAAGCGGAGCACCTCGTCACCCGCGACAAAGCCGTACTTGTCACGGAAGGGATCGAAGTGGTTGATGCGCATGTCGAAGTAGGACCACTTGTCACGGCGGATCATATCACGCAGGGCATCTTCGATCAGGCGGCCGCTGGGCAGGCCGGAGCGCGGATCGGTGAGCCCCATGCGTTCGCTGGCACGGATCGAGTTGGCGATGCGCAGGCGCAGCTCTTCAATATCAAAGGGTTTGGTGATGTAGTCATCAGCACCCAGTTCCAACCCGGCGATGCGGTCGGAGCGTTCGTCGCGCTGGGTGAGGAAGATCACCGGGATATGCCGCGTGCGCGTGTTGGTGCGCAGCCGCTTGCACAGCGTGTAGCCGTCCATATCCGGCAGCATGATATCCAGCACGATCAGCTGCGGCATCTGCTGCTGCACCTTGGTCAGGGCGTCTTTGCCGCGCGCGGCGGTATCGACATCGTAGCCCTGCCCGGTGAAGTAGATCTTGAGCATATTGGCGATGTCGTGTTCGTCGTCTACAACTAGAATTCTGCCTTGTGACATGCGGTCTCCTCCACGCCCGCTGGATACGGGGGTCATGCTACTCTGTCTATTATAGTGCAAAAACGTCGTTAAGGCTTAATCCGGCGGAATCTCTGGGTGCATGCCATACACCTGGATCGCCATACCTCTATTGTAGCGGCAGGTGGCGTGGGCCCAAAAAGGCTGTAAGGATCTGTATGGTACACACCCCCCCCAAGGAGGCAGCATGATGTTCACATCATTTTTACACCGGTTTGACCCGGCGCGCCGCACCCACATCCGCGTGCCCGCCGAATTCCACGGCAGCACATACGGCGGCTGGACGATCCACCCGGCGGGGTTAAGTCCGGACAGCATCGTATATGCGTTCGGCGTGGGCGAGGATATCTCCTTTGATCTCTCGCTGATTGAGGCCTACGGGGTGCAGCTGCACGCCTTCGACCCGACACCGCGATCCATTGCGTGGGCCAAAACGCAGGATCTGCCCGAGCAGTTTACCCTGCATGAGGTCGGCCTGGCGGATTTCAACGGCACGGCGCGCTTCTTCCCGCCGGAAAACCACGAGCACATCTCCCACACGCTGCTGGACCGGCCCCCGACCGCTGACCGCGCTATCGAGGTGCCGGTGCGCCGCCTGCCCGACCTGATGGCGGACCTGGGCCACGACCGCATCGACATCCTGAAGATGGACATCGAGGGCGCGGAGTTCGCCGTGATCGAGGATGTGGCCGCTGCGCCCGTCGGGCAGGTGCTGGTTGAGTTCCACCACCGCTTTGAGGGGGTCACCTTCCGGGAGACACGGCAGGCGGTGCGCCGCCTGCGCCGGGCCGGCTACCGCGTGTTTCATATTTCCGAGCACGGTACGGAGTACAGCTTTATCCACCGTGCGGCGGGCGCGTAGGGGCGCTCAAGCCTGCTGGCAGACAAAAACCCCCGGCAGCGATTATCGCCGCCGGGGGTTCGTTATGCTGTGGATAGCATCAGTCCTGCGTGAGGAAGACGCTGTCGAACCCGATGAACCCG
>JAADYX010000339.1 GCA_010092885.1 Chloroflexota bacterium
GGATGGCCGCATCTGCCTGCCGGATGGCTGCGGTGTGCTGCTGGGTGCCAACGGAACCACCGAGCTGATCCGCCAGGCGACGGCCCCCCTCAACGGCATGCCGGGGGAGCCGTGGTCGTGGAGCTTCACCGTCAGCGGGACGGACATTCCCAGCGGCGGCCAGATCGGCGCGCGGCTGGAACTGCTCAGTGGGGGCAGCACCGTGCAGCAGGCCAACTGCCTGGTCAGCGAGCGGGGCACATTCGAGCCGGTGCGCATCGACTGTGCGCGTGTCTTCCCCAGCGTGCCTTATGACGCGGTGCGCATCAACATCGGCTGGCAGGGGATCGGCTCCGGCGTGCTGATGATCGACGATGTGGCCCTCGTAGGCGGCTGAAGCGCGCCTGCCCCTAAAACCCGAACTCTTCGAGCACGTCCGCCATGTACGCCTCCACCTCTTCAGCGGAGGCCAGGCTCAGGACGTGCTCGGCGATGGCGTTGGCGCGTTCGCGGGTCAGCTGGCTGAGCAGCCACTTGGCCTCCGGGATGGCGCGCGGCACCATGCTGAACTCATCCAGGCCAAGGCCCAGCAGGATCGGGATGGCGGCAGGGTCCCCGGCCAGCTCGCCGCACATGCCCACCCATTTATCGTGGGCGTGGGCGTGTTCGATGGTGATGCGCACCAACCGCAGCACCGCCGGGCTCAGCGCATTGAACAGATGCGCCACGCGCTCGTTGCCCCGGTCGGCGGCCAGCGTGTATTGGGTCAGGTCGTTGGCCCCAATGCTGAAGAAGTCCACGTAGGGCGCGATCAGGTCTGCGCTGAGGGCGGCTGCCGGGGTCTCAACCATCGTGCCGAAGGACACCGCGTCGTTGTAATCGAGGTCCTCGCTGGCCAGCTGCTCGCCCACCTCATCGAAGATGGCACGCGCTTCCTTGACTTCCGTCACGCTGGCGACAAAGGGCAGCATCACCAGCACGTTGTGCCCGTACGCTGCCCGCAGAATGGCCCGCACCTGCGTCCGGAACAGGTCGGGCATTTCCAGGCTCACCCGGATGGCCCGCCAACCGAGGAAGGGATTCATCTCCTGCGGGAAGTCCATGAAGGAGGGCGGCTTGTCTCCGCCGACATCCAACGTGCGCACGATCACCGGGCGCCCGTCCAGCGTCTCGAAGATGGCACGGTAGATCGCCATCTGGTTCTCTTCGCTGGGCGGATCGTGCTCCTCGAGGTAAAGAAACTCCGTGCGCAGCAGGCCCACGCCCTCCGCCCCGTACTCGACGGCTTCCTGCGCGGAAGCCACATCGCTGATGTTCGCCCCGACCTCCACGGCGTGGCCGTCAGCGGTTTGCGCCTTTTTATCGGCGAATTCGCGTGCGCGCTCAAGACGGGCTTCGCGGTCGGCCCGGCGCTCTTCGTACTCGGCTAATGTGTCCTCATCCGGATCGATGACCAGCGTGCCCTCGCTGCCGTCCAGCGCGAGGGTGACGCCATCGGCAATCTCGGCGATCACATCCGCACCCACGCCGACTACGGCGGGCATGCCCAACGTGCGGGCCAGAATCGCCGAGTGGGAGGTCGTGCCGCCGAGGGCCGTCACCAGCCCGAGCGTCAGCTCCGGGTTGAGCCGCGCTGTATCGGAAGGGGCGAGGTCGTCGGCCACCACAATCGCGCGCTGGGCCATCGCCTGTAGGGAGGTATCCGGCACGTCCAGCAGAATGCGCAGGATGCGGCGGCCCACATCCTCGATGTCCGCGCCGCGCTCGGCGAAGTAGGGGTCGTCCATCTCACGGAATTGGTCGCCCAGAGCATCAGCGACTTGCAGCACGGCCCGCTCCACGATCTGGCCGTCCTCCACTGCCGCCTTGACCCGGTCCGCCAAGGACGGATCGGCGGCGAGCATGGCATGCGCATCAAAGATGGCGGCGGTATCGTCACCGACGCGCTCGGCTACCGCATCGCGGATAGCTTCCAGTTCGGCTTTGGCCTGGTCACGGGCGGCAGTAAAGCGCTCGAATTCAGCCTCAGCCGGTTCCGGCTCGCGCTCCGGGATGGTCAGGTCGGGCTGCTTGAAGCGATAGGCCGGGCCAATGGCGATCCCGGCGGCGGCGGCAATTCCTTGGTGCATGCTGTGTCATCTCCTGGTGAGGATCTCTTTGGCGGCGATGTCGTCGGTTACCAGGCAGTCCAGGTAGCCGCCGCGCAGGGCCCCGAGTATAGCCGGGACCTGTTCGCGGCCGGCACCCACGCCCATCACGTAGCCCACGCTGGGCAGATCCGCGAGCGGCAGCCCGATGGTGCGCTTATGGAATTCCAGAGGCAGGATGGCGCCGTTAATGTCGTAGAACGTGGTCAGCAGTTCACCGGCGGCCCCGACCTCCTTGATGGCGTCGAGCTCAGCGGCGGTCAGGTAGCCGGACTGCAGCAGCCGGTTGAGCGGCGGCAGGACCGAGCCAATACCCACCAGCGCGATATCAGCGGAGTGGGCCAGGGCCAGGGCTTCAGCGATGGTGTGGTCGTGCAGCAGCGCCTCACGAGTGGCCGGGTCGTTGACCACCAGCGGCGCGGGGATGTTGTAATACTGCCCGCCGAGCATATGGGCCAGCCACGCGGAGAGGTCCGGCCCGTCAACCAGCGGGTTGATCGTGCCCGCGCTGCCGGTCAGCTGTACCACCGTCACGCCGAGTTTGCGCGCGGCCCGGAAGGCCTGCACCACCTGGTAAACGCCCGTATTCCACGAGATGCCGAAGATCATATTGTCCTCAAGGCGACGTTCCAGCTGCTGCGCGGCCACCGATCCAAGGGTGGCGGCGATCTGGGTGTGGCCGCGCGCGCCCGCCCGCACGATGTAGGCATCACGCAGACCAAAGGCGCGCTTGAGCCGTGTGCCCAGATCCCCGCTGCTGTCGTCCGGCCAGCGGATGGAGATCTGCACGACGCCGAGATCGCGTGCTTCGCTCAGCAGGCGCGAGATGCTCGTGCGTGACAGACCCAGGCGGCTGGCGATCTCAGCCTGGTTCAGCCCGGATTCGTAATAGAGCGACGCGACCTCCGCCAGCATGTGATGGCGTTCGCGGTCGATGCCGAGTTCCACGGGGCTTACTCCTCTTTGGTGAAGCCGCCCTCGACCAGGCCACGCAGTGCGTCCATGGCCTCTCCAGCGTCCTCACCCTCTGCAGTGATGGCAATCGTGTTACCTTCGCTCACTTGCAGGCTCATCACATCCAGTGAACTTTTAGCGTTTTTGAACGCGGTATCCCGCGTCACATTGCGGACCCGAATGTCCGCATCGAACGAAGCTGCCGTCTGGACGAACATCGCCGCCGGGCGCAGGTGCAGCCCTGCCGGGTGGTCCACAACGATCTCCAACTCCTCCACAATGCCTCCTTAGGTCAGTTTTTCCATGTTGCGTGCTTCGACCGCCGCATTGTTGACTTCTTCCAGGCTGCGACCGAGGGAGGCTTCTACCGATGCGACGATAGCCCCTTCCACAAGGGGCGCCTCACTGATCGTGACTTTATCGCGTTTCTCTTCAGGCAGCATCTCGATAGCCACTTGGGTGCTCATCACCGCACTGCCGAGGTCCAGCAGCACCAGCACGCCGTCCTCTGTTTCGGCCTCCTGCAGGGCGGCCAAGATGCGCTCCGCATTGGTGCCGATGGTCTCGTCATCCACGCCGCCTGCCGCCACGATCTTGACGCGCTCCTGGGACATCTCCTGCGCCAGTTCAGCCGTGCCCTGGGCGACCTTCGGGCTGTGTGAAACGATTACGATTCCGATCATGTCTCTTCTCCTCAACTTGAGCACGCGGGGCAGCCCTCAACGTTGCTCACATGTTCCATAACGGATGCGGTCAGTGCGTCTGGGTCGCCCGGCTGGAAGCCGGCCTCGCCGCAGCGCACACACGCCCACCACCCGATGCTCACCGCCCCGAACGGTTCCCCGGGGCCCAGCGGCACACACTCCACGTGCAGGCCCCACCGTGCATTGGTGATCAGGCGGGGGCAGCCCCCCTGCCGCAGCTTGCGGACCACCAGCGGATAGAAGGCGCAGTGGCGCATCAGCAGCACAGCGGCGTCGATCCCCGGCGGAAAGGGCCATTCGCGCGCATCAGCCGCGATGACGGTCACACCCTGCGGCGGGCCGGCGGCCAGCCCCGGCTGGATCTCCACAGCGGTCACCCTGCATCCGAGCGCGGCGGCCTGCCGCGCAAAACGCAGATCGCCCGCGCCGATATCCAGCACGTGCCAACCGGCTTGCAGCATGGCAAGCGCAGCACGGTACGTGGTGGCCTGGTAAGGTGCCCACATCCGGGACCAGCCAGTGGGGGCAGGGGGAGCACCCCCGCCCCCATCAGGGGCGTTACTCAACCCAGTCGAATGTCCGGGAGACCGCTTTCTTCCACATGTGGTACAGGTGATCGCGCTGATCACCGTCCATCTGCGGCTCCCATTCCTTGTCGATGTTCCAGTTCTCGCGCAGGGCTTCCTGATCATCCCAGAAGCCGACCGCCAGACCGGCGGCGTATGCCGCACCGAGGGACGTGGTTTCCGTCACAACCGGGCGGATAACGGGCACGTTCAGGATGTCGGACTGGAACTGCATCAGCAGCTCATTGTAGACCATGCCGCCGTCGACCTTGAGCTTGGCCAGGTCCACACCGGAGTCGGCGTTCATGGCGTCAAGCACGTCGCGGGTCTGGTAGGCGGTGGCTTCCAGCGCGGCACGGGCGATGTGCCCCTTGTTGTTGAAGCGCGTCAGCCCGACGATGGCCCCGCGTGCGTCGCTGCGCCAGTAGGGCGCGAACAGGCCGGAGAACGCGGGCACGAAGAACACGCCGCCGTTGTCCTCGACCTGCTTGGCGTATTCCTCGACGTGCGATGAGAAGTCGAAGAAGCCGAGGTTGTCGCGCAGCCACTGCACCAGGGAACCGGTCACCGCGATGGAGCCTTCCAGCGCGTAGATGGCATCCTCGTCGCCGATCTTGTAGGCGAGTGTGGTCAGCAGGCCGTTCTCACTGTGCACGATCTCCGTGCCGGTGTTCAACAGCATGAAGTTGCCGGTGCCGTAGGTGTTCTTGGCCTCACCCACGGAGAAGCAGGTCTGCCCGTACAGGGCGGCCTGCTGGTCACCCAGGTCACCGGCTACCGGGATCTCAGCGCCCTTCAGCTTGGTGGTGCCGTAGGTGTTGGGGTCACTGCTGGGGCGGATCTCCGGCAGCATGGCCCGCGGGATGCCCATGATCTCCAGGATTTCGTCGTCCCAGTCCAGCGTTTCCAGGTTCATCAGCATGGTGCGGCTGGCGTTGGTCACATCGGTGATGTGATTGCCGGTCAGGTTCCAGATCAGCCATGTATCGATGTTGCCGAAGATCGCATCGCCGTTCTCGGCCTTCTCACGGAC
>JAADYX010000340.1 GCA_010092885.1 Chloroflexota bacterium
AGCTCCGTCATGCCGTGGCGCAGGTGGGGCACCACCGCGCTGAACGCCGCCTCCGTGATGGCACCCGCCCGGCGCAGGATGTCCAGCTCATCGGGATCCTTGCGGCGGCGGTCCAGCAGGGCACTGGCCGAAAGGAAGTGCGCCCCCGGCAGCAACGCCTGCAGGCCGGTGAGGGTGGCGGCATGGGCGGTCTCCCCCACGGCGATGCGCGGTTGGTCGGGCAGCCCCCGGGCCACCTCGCGCAGCCGCTCCACCGGATCGGCGTCATCGGCCAGGATGGTCAGGTCGCCGGGCATCTGGTCCAGCCCGTGGAAGGTGGCGGTCATGCGCGTCAGCAGGAAGACCGGCTCGCCCTCCGGCCGGATCCACGCGCCCTCGATCCACTGGCCGGGGTAGCGGGTCCGCCCGAAGGTGGGCATCTCCCGCCCGACCCCGGTCAAATACTGGAGATCGGCGGAGCGCGGGAAAAACGCCAGATCGGCTTGTGCGGCCAGCGTCTGTTGGAAACGGGTCAGACGGGCGGTGTAGTCCATGGGGGGCTCCCAGGTTAAGAAGAAGCAAGGTCCTCGGCTGAGACGATGGTCTGTCCGAACTCGATCAGGTAGCCATCCGGATCACGCAGGTAGCAGCGGATCTCACTGCCCAACTCCTTGGGTGGAGTCAGGAATTCACCGCCGCGCGCGGTAATGGCATCGTACATGGCCTGCACGTCAGCCACACGGATGTTCATCGCGATGCCAACCGTGTTCGGATCGGCGGGCGGGGCCATGGTGACATCCGGTTTGTCAACGGTGGGGCCGCCACCCACATTGATGATCACCCAGGTATTGTAGAGTTTCACCATGGCAGGAGCATCCCGGCGGACGATCGTGCCGTCGAGTACATCAGCGTAAAAGTCACGGGAGCGTGCAATGTCGTCAACGATGAGCAGCACGGTAATGATCGCGCCTTCTTCCGGCATGGGCAGGTTGTGGTCGGCCATTGGGTCAGCATCCTTTTTCTGTGCGGTTCTGCCCTAACCATACCGCACTCCGTGCGACATCTCATCCATACGGCAACGCCCTACAGATCCACGCGCTCATCGAAGGGGATGCTGCGGTCGGGGCGGTCGGCGCGCTCGATCAGCAGGATATGGGCCTCCTCCTCGGCGACGGGCAGGTGGTGCACACCCGCCGGGATGATGATGAACTCGCCGGGGCCGAGGTGGTAGGTCTGCCCGGCGAGCTTAACGCGCAGCTGCCCGGCCACCACCAGGAAGATCTCATCGTCCAGCGCGTGGCGGTGCCAGATGAACTCGCCCTTGAACTTCACCAGCTTGATCGCGGCGTTGTTCACGGTGCCCACCTGCTCGGCGGACCAGTACTCCTCGATGGTGGCGAAGGCTTGCATCAGGTCAACATGGGTCACGGTCATGGCTCCACCTCCTCAATGCGGACGTGCCAGTCTTCGGCGGGGGGTTCCCAGCTGGCCGGGTCAGCAGGACTCTGATCCCCGCTGCGGATATCCTTCACCTCGTCAGCGCCGTCTGTGCCGGGGAACCACACAAAGGGGATGCCCATGCGGTCGGCGTAGCGGATCTGCTTGCCGAAGCGGTCGGGCGTGTTGTACACCTCACACGGAATGCCGCGCTGCCGCAGCGCATAGGCCACGGCACTCGACTGCTGGCGGGTTTCTTCATCGACAAGCGCGACCAGCACGCAGGAGGGAGTCCGGCGGCTGGCCCGCAGATGGCCTTCGGCCAGCACCTTGCTCAGGATGCGGGTGATGCCGATCGAGACGCCCATGCCCGGCAGCTTCTCGTCGCCCTTGCCCGCCGCCAGATTGTCATAGCGCCCGCCCGAACACACCGTCGGGAAATCCGGGATATCGGCGAACTTGCCCTCGACCACGGTGCCGGTGTAATAGTCCAGCCCGCGCGCGATGCTCAGGTCCGCGATGATGTCATCCGGATGGGCGGTGCGCACGCCTTCCAGCACGAAAGCCAGCTCAGCCAGCCCCTCATCGAGCAGATCGTGCGTCTGGCCGAGCGCGGCCACCCGCTCGCGGATCGTCGCCGCATCCCCGGATTGGATGGTGCTCAGCGCGAGGCAGGCATCGGCGGCGGCCTCACCCAGGCCGCTCTCGATGAGCATGGCGCGCACGCCATCCGCGCCGACCTTGTCCAGCTTGTCGGCGATGCGCAGTGTCTCCTGGATATCCTCGATGCCCAGCGCGCGGTAGAAGCCTTCCAGCAGTTTGCGGTTGTTCAGGTGGATGCGCACACGCGGCACCGGCAGCGCGTTGACCACATCGTGCAGCGCCTGGATCAGTTCCAGGTCGGCGGTGATGGGCAGGTCGCCGCGCTCGATGATGTCGATATCCGCCTGGTAAAACTCGCGGAAGCGTCCGGCCTGCGGGCGTTCACCGCGCCACGCCTTCTGGATCTGGTAGCGGCGGATGGGGAACGTCAGGCGGCCCTGGTTTTCGGTCACAAACCGCGCGAAGGGCACCGTCAGGTCGAAGTGCAGGCCCAGGCTGGCCTCGTCGGGTTCGTCCTCGTCAGCCTGTAGGCGGGAGAGCACGTAGATCTCCTTGTCGGTTTCGCCCTTGGCCAGCAGCACATCCACCGGCTCGACAGCGCGCGTTTCCAGCGGGGCAAAGCCGTACAGCTCGAACTGCTGGCGGATGGTATCGATGAAGGCCTGTTCAACCAGACGGTCGGCGGGCAGCCACTCCGGGAAGCCGGACTCCGAGGTTAGCATGGGGATCTCCTCTGATGTTGTGTCGCGCTGCCGATTGTACTACAGGGATCCCATCCGCCGCACGACCAGAAACTGCTGCACGGCCATCAGGCCGTCATAGTCCGGCCACAGGAAGTGCCGCACGGCGGCCTCCCCGGCGGGCCACACCTCGTTGTCAAGGGTGACCGTCTCACGGATGGTCTGGTCCGGGTTCCGGCTGACCGCGGCCCGCACCGCATGGTAGGGCCGTTCGTCGGCGAACTCCAGTGCGCTGAGCGGATTGAGCAGCAGCTTGTAGATCGGGTGCTCGCGGGCACGCGCGGCGATCTGCTCCAGGATGGGCTTGCCGCCCGGCGTGCTGACCTGCAGCGGCCCGGCACAGATCCGCCAGCGGGTGCCGCCCCCGCCGTAGCGCTCCGTGCGGTAGGTAATCACGCCGACGCGGGCGCGTTCGGCGGGCAGGGCGTTGGTCGCCACGAGCACCGGGGCCAGGATGCCCTCGATCCACTGGTGCAGGCAGGCTTCCATGGCATCGCTCAGGCTGCGCCCGATGGCGGTCAGCCCAGTGTGGAAGGTCACCCCCGCCGGCACGATGGTCACCTCAGCGGCCAACTCCATGGCGTGGCCCGTGCCCACCCGGTGGACGGCGGGCACCCGCGCGAGGATCTGCAGCCGCCCGGCCTCATCCATCGCGATCAGCTCGCCGTTTTGCTCGGGGAACAGCCCGGTCGGCTTGAGCATCTCCACCAGGGCATGGCGGGTGAATTCCTCTATGCGTTCGCGGTCAGCGTCATTCATCGGATGCCTCTCTTCGCATCACGGCCACGTCAAAGCCGAGCAGACGTGGCACCGAGTTTTTTATCCGCAGGAGGGGGGGGACATCCGCTGGGCGGAC
>JAADYX010000044.1 GCA_010092885.1 Chloroflexota bacterium
GAATGGCGGGCACATCGTATTCAAGCTTCCAATTGGGATAGTGCTCCTGGAATTTCTGCAGGCTGCTGATCCACCAGATATGGTCACCCCGGCGGTTCTGTTCGGAATAGGTCCAATCAAGCTCACGACCTGCGATCTCCTGGCAGAGGTCAATGGCCTCCAACATGGAGCAGTTGCTGAACCGCCCTCCCCCGATGTTGTAAACCTCGGCCACTCGCGGATTCTGGTAGACGTGCCAGAAGGCGTTCACCAGATCTGAGGAGTGCAGGTTATCGCGGACCTGCTTGCCCTTGTAACCAAAGATGGTGTAAGGGGTGCCAGTCGCCGTGCACTTCATCAGATAAGCGAGGAAGCCGTGAAGCTGCGCCCCCGCATGATTGGGACCGGTCAGGCAGCCCGCGCGAAAGCATACAGTCGGCATGTTGAAGTACCGGCCATATTCCTGGACGAGCACATCGGCGGCAACTTTGGAGGCCCCGAACAGACTGTGTAGGCTGGTGTCGATGCTCATATCCTCGCGGATGCCGTTCTGGTAGGGGTGGTCAGCTGCGATCTCCCACCGGGTTTCCTCTTCAACGAGTGGAAGCCGGTTTGGTGTGTCGCCGTATACTTTGTTGGTTGAAGTGAAAATGAACGGTGCTTCTGGTGCATGGTGGCGAGCGGCTTCCAACAGATGGAGGGTGCCATTGGCGTTGATGGTGAAATCCGTGGCCGGTTCACGCGCAGCCCAATCATGCGACGGCTGCGCTGCGGTGTGGATCACAACGTTGATGTCTGTTGCGTAGCGGCTAAATACCGCATCAATGGCATCGGCGCTGCGAATGTCTTCGTCAATGTGTGTATAGCGTTTGCCAAGCGTCTGCTGGAGGCGACGGCGATTGGGTATCGTTGAAGCGGAGTCGCCGAAGAAAATGCTTCGCATGTCGTTGTCAATGCCGACGACATCGAAGCCCTGCTGCGCAAAAAAGATGGCTGCTTCCGAACCGACCAGACCGGCGGAACCGGTCACAATGGCAATGCTCATAGAGATGGTCCTGACAGGTTGCTAGGTCAATAGGCACCGCGGCCCGATATTACCACGCCAATGGTTCGCCACAAGATCTGAATATCCAGCCACAATGAGTAGTTGCGGATGTAAAACAGGTCCTCTTCCGTATGGAGATGCATCGGTTTGTCGGAACGGCCATTGATCTGCCACCATCCGGTCAACCCCTGCGGTACATGAAAACGTTTGTGCTGCCAAGGCTCATATTCCTTTACCAGCCAGGGCATTTCAGGGCGCGGGCCGACAAGGCTCATTTCACCGCGCAGGATGTTGAACAACTGAGGAAGTTCATCCAGGCTGGTTCGGCGCAGCAGCCTGCCCACACGGGTCACACGCGGATCGTCCGGGTGTTTGTGCAGGACCTTGCCATCTTCACGGCGTTTGGCAATCAGTTCGGCGATCTTGTCAGCGTCGGTGACCATAGTGCGGAACTTGAGCATCTTAAAGGGCTTGCCCGCCTCACCGATGCGATCCTGTTTGTAGAGGATAGGCCCCGGACTGTCAAGCTTGATGATCAGGGCAATGAGCGCCATAAAGGGTAGAGAGAACAGCAAGCCGATGGAAACCACAATGAGATCGAACATGCGTTTGCCCAGCCGCTGAAAAGGTGTCAGTGTGGGCTCTTTGAGCGCAAGCAGCGGCATACCGCCGAAATCCTCGACATGAACATCAAGGAACGCCAGATCGAAGTAGTCCGGCACAAGGCGAATGTTGAGCGGCAGCATCTGCAAATCGCGGACGAGATTCGGGAGGTTCATCTGGCTGCGGAACGGCAGTGCGATGACGACTTCGCTGATGTTGTACTGCTTGACGATATGCTCCACCTGCGACATGCTGCCCAGGATAGGCGCGGGCAGCGGATCGACAGCCTGCTTCAGGCTGCCTGCATACCCAACCAGATACAGCCCGGCCCACGCATAGGCGTTTATGGCCTCACCAATATCTCGGGCCATCTCTCCGGTGCCAATGATCAACACGTGGCGGGCATCCATGCGGCGGCCCCCGACCACCTTGAAAAAGCCACGCACGGCGATCCGATGGGCCACGATTAAGAGCAAGGCCAACGCCCCGAAGTAAATCATCTGCAGGCGAGAGGTCTGCCGGAATGTGAGATAAAGTACACCCGAGAGCATGAGGAAGCCCAGCGCAGAAGCGCGTACGATGGATTCAACTTCGCGGATGAGGCGAATGCTGTTGCGCGGATCGTAGACGCCGATCAAGAGAAAGGCCGTACCCCACAGAACGGTGGTGATCACGTAAATCGGTGGGATAAGCAGCAGATGGTTTGGATCAGGAACGTAGGCCCCGAAAGGCAGGTTAATGCGCATGGCTGTCGCTACAGCCAGGGCCACATTGACAAGCACCAGGTCTGACAGGGCGAGAAAGAGAGAAAATCCCAGACTGAAACGCTTTGCCATGATCGTTATCCCAGGTTGGCTGCCATTTGATTCATGCTAGCTGTTGACCACAAACATACACCGTTAGTTCGACTCCGCAAGAACTCCGCTAGGGACCACCCCTGCGGTTCTGTTTTCGTTTGGCCGGTGGGTGGCTGATGTCGTCATCATCATCCTCGTTGAAAGTATCGGCCACACGTGTGAAACTCTCAACAAGACGGTTGGCTGAGAGAGCCATTGCCTCCAGAACATCGGGGGCGTATTCGATAATATTCTCCAAGGACGCGACCAGCAGAAACTCACTGCCCAGAGTGAAGAGTACCACACTTTGCATGAGGGCCGTGAGGTAGATGATAAACCCTTCGGGGTTCTCGCCAACACGGAAGGCCATATCGGTGCCGATGTCGACCATGAGGGCGGCTCCAGCCAACGCCCCGAACAGCCAATTGCGGCGCTCAAGGGCCATAAAGCCGAAGGCAACCTGAACCAGCTGCGGCAGTGCACCGACAAACCATGCTTCTGCATCGGAGACGGATTGGGTCCCCAGCAGACCATAGCCATAAACGCTGGTCAGGTAGTCTGTAACAAACAGGTAGATTGAGACAGCAGTCAGAGCCATCAAAATGAAAAAAACGAGCAGCATAGAGGCGGGTTTCTGCCGCCATTGGCTGCCTAATGGAATGACCAGCCGTCTCGGTCTGGATGGAGCAGGCTGTGCCATGAAAGACTCCTCTCGTATGTGCACATCTCTTAGTATACGTAGATCGGGCCGAAAATGTCACCCCTTGACAGCGTTATCGGCTGTATGGTAAGCTTCAATCGCCTGGCCCGATGAAGCGAGACATGATCATGCTCCACCGACCTGCCCATTCTAATCGGCTTGACCGCAGTCAAACTGTCAGGTGGATTTGTCTCGCGCCATAGACAGGCCAACTCTATTTGCCAACGGCGGCTGCGACGCAATTCGCAGCCGTTTTTTGTTGTGAGGTGAGCAATGGCGTGGGAAGAGATCGCACATACGGCGGATGTCGCATTGAGAGTGCAAGCGGCTAACCTGGCTGGTTTGTTTGAGGACGCAGCAGCGGGCATGGTCAGCCTGATTGGCGGCGAGAACAGCCCCGACCATCCGGGTGACCAACGGGCGTTCAACCTGACGGCACCCGATACGGAAACACTCCTGGTCGACTGGCTGACGGAGATACTCGTCTTGGTGGAGGATGGCTTTTACGTGGAAGGCACTGAGGTAACAGTACACACTGACACGGCCCTTGAAGGCACGGTCCGGGGGAGATGGGGTGCTGAGTACAGCAGCCACATCAAAGCCGTAACGTACAACGAACTGGTGGTTGAGCAGTCAGAAGATGGTTTTGTGACAACAATTGTATTCGATGTATGAAGGGAGAAACAACGCTTATGATCCACAGCATTCAGCAGCTTGACCGGATCTCGGACTATGTATGGCAGATCCCGACATCATTCCGGAAGGACATGAATGTTCCAGCGCGGATCTATGCCACAGAAACGCTCATGGAGAAAGCCACTGAAGATCGCTCGTTAGAGCAGCTCGTCAACGCGACGACGCTGCCGGGTCTGGTCGGCTATGCGCTCGCCATGCCGGATTTCCATCAGGGATATGGCTTCCCTGTGGGGGGTGTGCTGGCGTCACGCACGGCGGATGGGATCATCTCGCCGGGCATCGTTGGATATGACATCAACTGCGGAGTCCGGGTGCTGGCAAGCAATATCCCACTGGAAGCGGCTGCCGACCAGATCGAGCGGCTGAACAAAGCCCTGTTCCGCAACTGCCCGACCGGTGTGGGGCGTGGCGGCGGCGTGCAGCTGCGGGAGCGTGAGTTCGAGAACCTGCTGCATAAAGGCGGCAAATGGGCTGTCAAGGCTGGCTACGCGCTGCCGCAGGACATCGACCGCACCGAGAGCAGTGGCCGTTTGCCGTTTGCCGATGTATCCCACGTGAGCAGCAAAGCCTTTGAACGGGGTATCACACAGCTGGGCACGCTGGGCGCAGGCAATCACTTCATTGAGGTGGATGTGATTGACGCCATCTACGATGAGGAGGCCGCCGCTGCTATGGGCCTTGAGCTGGGCAATTTGGTGGTGCAGATTCACACCGGCTCACGCGGCTTCGGGCACCAGGTCACAACGGACTATCTGCGCGAATTCCAGAGCGCGGTGAAGGAATACGGCATCGAGCTGGTTGACCGGCAGCTGGTATGTGTGCCGTTCGATTCGTCGCACGGGCGGGCCTACTACGGGGCCATGAACGCGGCAGGCAACTTCGCGTTTATGAACCGGCAGGTCTTGGCATGGCGGGTGCGCAAGACCTTTGATGAAGTGCTCAAGGACGCCATCGGTGATACGAGTCTGCATCAGGTGTACGATATTGCGCACAACATTGCCAAAGTGGAGACTCATGAAGTGAATGGCGAAGACGTTGAAGTGGTCGTGCATCGCAAGGGTGCGACACGGGCGTTCGGCCCGGGCTTCCGTGAGCTCCCCAAGGAATACCGTGATATCGGCCAGCCTGTGCTGGTTCCTGGCTCAATGGGCACATCCAGCTGGATTCTGGCTGGGACGGCGACCAGCATGTCCCAGACGTTTGGGTCAAGCTGCCATGGGGCCGGGCGTGTGATGAGCCGCACTCAGGCCAAGAAGTCGATCCGGGGCGGTGAACTGCGCGATGAGCTCGAAATACAAGGTGTCAGTGTGCAGGCAGGCAGCCTGAAGGGACTGGCTGAGGAAGCCCCAGCGGCCTACAAGGATGTTGATCAAGTGGTGGAGACGGTGCACCATACCGGGATCGCCCGGCAGGTAGCGCGGCTGACTCCGGTGGCGGTCGTCAAGGGATAATCGATGGAAGGGGCAGCGGGGCACGCCTTCGCTGCTCCTTTACATGGTGGGTGATGGCACACTTTCCCTGCCACGGGGGATGTGCTTCTCCACCTGGGGTGAGGCCGTGTTCCATGTGAGGGTCCACATGAGTCCGAAGTAGGTCTTGGCTGCGCCGTTGACAACCCATAACAGCGGTACACAGAAAACGATCAGGCCAGGCAGCACAAGCGCTGTACTGATTATCCCGGCAAAGAAGCTGCGTGTGATAAACATCAGGACGATGAGGCCCGGTTCGCCCTTCACGACCTGCCAGGCGCGGCGGTAGGCTTCCAGGAAGCGGTAGCCCTCCAGCAGGCAGGCGCGGTTGGCGAGTGTTCGCAGTGTTTCGAAGACAAGGGTGACCAGTCCGAAGGGGATGAGCAGCAGCACCGCCACTCCGAGCGAGATTAGCCCGCCTTCAAGTGCCGCTTCCTGGGTGAGGTTGCCCGTTTGGCGGGCCGTTAGGAAAGCAAGCAGCGAGATTGCCAGCGAGATCATAGTAACAAGTACAGGTGTAGCCGGAACGGAGGCCAACAGGAAGAGGTTCCAGCCGTTGCGCCACCCACGCTGCAATGCTTCCCTGAGGGATACTTGATCCTTTTGATCGAACGAGTCGGCGGCGGCAATAAGGGTGCCATCGGCCAGGAGTGCGATGGTCAAGCCGAGCAGGGCCACGCTGAATATGGCTATCAACAGCGGGAAGATCTGCGCGAACGTCAGGCTGCTGAGCTGCACGATTCCTTCCAATATCTGCGTGATGCCCGGTTGGGCCAATACCTCGTTGAGATCACCCCCTTGAGCCAGGATGAGCAGCACAGCAAGCGCATCGATCTGCGGCAGTAGAGGGCGGGCCAGTGTCAGCAAGCCACCCCCTTGGCCGGTGACCAGGACGATCACAATGCCTACCACAGCCAGGTAGGGATAGGTGCGCAGCGCCTGCCACGCCCGGTTCAGGATGTTGAGGAGGTCCGATGCCATATCATGGTCCAGTATGTGGAGAAGACAGCTTCCATCAGGCCGTTAAGTGCCAGATTTGCGAACCACAGCAGCACACAGGTCGCGATCGCCAGGACGCCCATGACAAGCAACAGCAGGTTCAGGGCGAGGCGAATCATGAACTGTAGAAAGAACACGAAAAAGGCACTCACGGCTATCTGCTGCCCGGCAGTGAGATACGCGTCCACAGGGGGAATGTCTTCGATGATGGTGAGGCGGTCGGCATAGGTCCGCCACGCCCCCATGATGACGGCGAACGTGGTGCCAATCACGAGAACCGGCAAAAGCGCGCGGAGATCGCCAGCATTGAACGGTACGCTTGAAAGCGGAGTCCCGACGATGTAGCCAGCCTGCGCAAGCAGAACACCTATGTAAATGACTATGGCCAGGACAGGCGCGTTGCCGATCAGCCCGGTGGCGAAGAGCGCCGGGCCGCGGCGCCAGGCACGAATCCAGCCCTGCTCAAAGCTGGAGGTACCGATGGTAAGGACCTGATAGACAGCCACCGCCATGGCGCCTCGCAGGACGCGAGAGATGTAGATCGCTCCAGCTGCTGCAACAGTACCAGCGATGACGATGAAGATCTGAAAGCCGACAGCAAGCACCCGCGCCGATGAGGGATCCTCCGTTGCAGGGGGCTCGGATTCCGCCTGTCGAGCATCCAAAGGGAGCAGGTTTCCTTCAATCCGAATGCCAAAACTGAAGCGGATGCCGAGCGTGGTGATCGTGAGTACGGCAGCCATCAGCCCGAGGATGATCAGGTAACGGCGCTCCCTGACAATCTGCCAGGCTTGCAGGAGTGTTCGCCCTATTCCCATTCAATCGTGGCCGGGGGCTTACTGGTAACATCGTACACAACACGGTTAACGCCAGGCACTTCATTGACTATCCGGGCGCTGACACGAGCGAGCAGGTCGAGTGGAAGGCGTGCCCAGTCGGCTGTCATAAAGTCATCGGTGGCCACTGCGCGCAGTGCGACGGTTTCTGCATAGGTGCGCGCATCGCCCATCACGCCCACGCTTTTGACCGGAAGCAGCACAGCAAATGCCTGGGCTGTATCATCACGCAGCAGCCCGGCCTGACTCAGTTCCCCCGTGAAGATCGCGTCGGCAGCGCGCAGAGTCTCAAGGCGTTCCCACGTGATCTCGCCCAGACAGCGGATCGCGAGGCCCGGCCCCGGAAACGGCTGCCGCCACACTATGGTCTCCGGCAGCCCGAGTGTCTCGCCGACGCGGCGCACCTCATCTTTAAACAGGTAGCGCAGTGGCTCCACCAGTTGGAACTGCATATCGGGTGGCAAACCGCCGACATTGTGGTGTGATTTAATGGTGCGGGCGTGGGGGCGATCCGGCGCGGCGGACTCGATCACATCCGGGTAGATGGTGCCCTGAGCCAAAAAGTCGATCCCGCCTGTGGTTTCGCTCAAGCGCCTGGCCTGCTGCTCAAACGTACGGATGAACAACGCGCCGATGGTTTTGCGCTTCTGCTCTGGGTCAGTCACCCCTTCCAGCGCTGAGAGAAATTCCTCCACAGCGTTGACTGCTATAAGGTTTAAGCCGAGTGCATCTTTGAAGGTAGTGATGACCTGCTCGGCCTCGTTTTGGCGCAGCAAACCATGATCGATGAATACACTGGTCAGCCGGTCGCCGATGGCCCGGTGAACGAGCGCAGCCACCACGGACGAGTCTACACCGCCAGACAGGCCAAGCAGGACACGCCCTTCGCTGCCGACCTGCTCACGAATGCGCTCAATGGCCTCGTCGATGAAGATCCCGGGGCTCCAATCGGGGGTGGCTCCGGCGGCCTCAACAGCAAAGTTGCGCAGGATATCCATGCCAAGGGGTGTATGCTGTACTTCCGGGTGAAACTGAACACCAAAGATGCGGCGGTCGGCATTGTACATCGCCGCGACAGGTGAGTTCGCTGATGTGGCGATGGGCGTAAATCCGGGTGGTGGCTCCTCGATGCGGTCGCCGTGGCTCATCCACACATCAAAATTGGGCGGCATGCCGCGCCATAGTGGGACGGGCTGTGTGGTCTCAACCTGCATCGGACCGTATTCGCGCTCACGGGCAGCGCCGACCTTGCCGCCGAGCGTGTGAGTCAGCAGCTGCATACCGTAACAGATGCCCAAAACAGGTACGTCTGCATCCAGAACATAATCGGGCAGCGTAGGGGCACCATGCCAGTAGACGCTGTTCGGGCCACCGGAGAGCACAAAGCCTTTGGGGTTAGCCGCCATGACGGTATCCGCAGGGGCATCCCAGGCAAAAAGCTCGCTGTACACGCCGATCTCGCGTATCCGCCGGGCGATCAACTGGGCGGTCTGAGACCCGTAGTCAAGAACAACAATAGTATCGTGGCCCATAGTCACTCCGCGAGCATGATCTGACCGTCGTCCATGGACTCGATAACGGCCAGCGACTCGATGCGAACATTGAGATCAGCGAGGAAATCACGGCCACCCTCAAAGGATTTCTCAATGACTGTGGCGATACCAACCAGCTGCGCGCCCGCTTTGGTCACCAACCGTGCTAGGGCATGCAGCGTTTTGCCCGTAGCCAGAAAGTCATCCACGATGAGGATACGGTCGGCAGCGGTCAGGTATTCAGGGGAGACCATCAGGAGCGTTTCGCCACCTTTGGTATGGGAAGGGGCTGCTTCCACGTAGACCGGTTCCATCATGGTGACAGGTTTGCGCTTGCGTGCGTACACAACCGGCACCTGCATCACAAGACCGGTCATCAAGGCCGGGCCAATCCCTGATACCTCCGCAGTCAGGATGCGCGTGATGTTTGCATCCTCAAAGCGGTGGGCGATCTCCTGCCCCATCGCATAGAGGAGAACCGGATCGACCTGATGGTTGATCAAGCTGTCCACTTTCAGAATGCCTCCCCCTAACACCTGCCCCTCAGCGCGGATGCGAGCTTTGAGTTCTTCCACGGGCGTTCCTCTCTGTTCGGTATGGCTGCAATTCTAATACAAGTTTGCAATTGCTTACAGCAGTGCTAGGATTGTGATACCTTCACACTTTCCCCGGAGGAGTCCCCCATGAAAGCACTACTCGACAAACTGAATATCCAGGATGTGAACCCGGGCGCGTGCACGGGCCCTGATGCCTGGATTACGGACCCGGATGGCCAGGAACTGATTTCGTTCAATCCCACAACAGGTGAGCCGATTGCACGCATCGTGCAAGCCACAAAGACAGCATACGATCAGGTGGTTAGTGGGTCACAGGAACGCTTCAAGCAATGGCGAAACGTGCCCGCCCCCAAACGTGGTGAGGTCGTCCGTGATCTGGGCAATGCACTGCGGGAGTATCAAGAGCCACTCGGTGAACTCGTTACCTTGGAGATGGGCAAGATACGGGCCGAGGGCATCGGCGAAGTACAGGAGATGATCGATATCGCGGATTTTGCCGTGGGTCTATCGCGCCAGCTGTACGGGCTGACCATGCATTCCGAGCGGCCCGGTCACCGCATGTACGAACAGTGGCATCCACTGGGTCCGATCGGCGTGATCACGGCGTTCAATTTCCCCGTGGCGGTTTGGTCATGGAACGCAACCGTAGGCAGTGTGGCGGGTGACACCATCGTGTGGAAACCATCGCCTTCAAGCCCGCTGTGTGCAATCGCGGTCCAGCATATCTGCAATGAGGTCATGGCTGACCATGCTCTCGACGGCGTGTTCAATCTGGTGATCGGCACCAACGCCGAGATCGGTGAAGGGATGCTCAACGATCCACGGCTGCCGTTGATCAGCTTTACCGGATCAGTTGCCGTTGGCCGGCATGTCGCGCAGACAGTCGCTGGGCGGCTTGGCAAAACGATCCTTGAGTTGGGCGGCAACAATGCGATCATCGTGCACGAGGATGCCGATTTGGATCTGGCCGTACGGGCGATTGTGTTCGGAGCAGTGGGCACCGCCGGTCAGCGATGCACGACCACCCGCCGCATCCTGATGCATGAGTCAATTGCTGACGAGCTGGCGGAGCGGCTTGTCTCTGTATACCAGAGTGTACCCATCGGTGACCCGATGGCAGCGGGCACACTCATGGGCCCGCTTTCCAGCCAGCGTGCCGTAGACGCCTATTGTGCCGCGTTGGAACAGGCGAAGACTGATGGCGGTGAGATCCTCTACGGTGGTGAAACGCTGCCGGATCTGGGTCCGCAGTTTGTGCAGCCAGCATTGGTTCGTATGCCTGAACAGACCCCGCTGGTCCATGAGGAAACGTTCGCTCCGATCCTCTACCTGATGACGTACAGTGACCTAGATGAGGCGGTGAGCATGCACAATGCTGTGCCGCAGGGGCTTTCAAGCGCGATATTCACGACGAGCCTGCGCGCATCCGAGGTATTTCTAAGCGCGAACGGATCCGACTGTGGCATTGCGAATGTCAACATTGGCACCAGCGGTGCGGAGATCGGCGGCGCCTTTGGCGGTGAGAAGGATACCGGCGGGGGCCGCGAGTCGGGGTCGGATGCGTGGAAAGCCTACATGCGCCGGCAGACCAACACCATCAACTATTCAACTGACCTGCCGTTGGCACAGGGCATCAACTTCGGCGATTAGCCAACTGCGGGTGAGTAGGCTGGTTGACAAGCCTACCGGGATCAGACACAATGTATAAACTCTACGTGCCTCATCGGGGTGCCCCGTTGAGTATCACTTGAACTCCTTTGTCCTCGGAGAATTTCGCAAGATGATCAATGACGCTTTACGCGATGCTGAAGGCCGGATGCGCAGCGCAATCAACAGCCTTCAAGATGATATGAATCAGATTCGAACCGGGCGTGCTTCACCCGCTTTGGTGGAAAAGCTGCCCGTCGAATACTATGGTACACCTACACCGCTCATGCAGCTGGCAAACATCAGCGCGCCAGAGCCGCAGATGATCCTCATCCAGCCATATGACAAAGGCATCATTGCCGAGATCGAGCGCGCCATTCAGAATTCCGACCTCAGCCTGTCACCCAATACCGATGGCCAGGTTATTCGGTTGATCCTGCCGCCTCTCAACGAGGAACGACGGCGCGACTTGACCAAGCTCGTGGCCAAACGTGTGGAGGAAGCGAAGGTTGCGGTACGTAACATACGGCGTGACGTGCTGGAAGAGATCCGTGAGTACGAAAAAGAGAAGCTGATCTCTGAAGATGACTTCCATCGTGGCAAGGACGATCTCCAGAAGGTGACTGATAAGTATATCGGTGAGGTTGAGGATATCGCTCGCCGCAAAGAGAAAGAAATCATGGAAGTCTGAGAGGGTATCATTTCGTGGTGAGCTTGGATAGAACAGCAGACCAGTTGGATCCGGCCTTTGTCCCGACGCACGTGGCCATAATCATGGATGGCAATGGGCGATGGGCCCAGCAGCGCGGGCAGCCGCGCCTGTTTGGGCATCGGGCCGGTACGGAAAATCTGCGTGAGATCCTGCGTGCCTGCGTTGAGTTCGGCATCAAGATCCTGACGATCTACGCTTTCTCGACGGAGAACTGGGGCCGTCCACCCGAGGAGGTGCGCGGCCTGTTGTCGATTCTGCGTAATGTGATCGACCGGGAACTTGAGGAGCTCAATCGTGAAGGTGTGCAGCTGCGGCATATTGGTGATCTCTCCCGCATACCAGACGATCTCCGGCAGAAGGTGCTGAGTGCTATCGAGCGCACCGCTGACAACGACCGTCTTATCGTCAACGTGGCCTTTAACTATGGAGGGCGGGCGGAAATTGTGCACGCCATCCAGGAGATTGTACGCGATGGCCACTCACCTGAGGCTATCACAGAGGAATTGGTCAGCCACTATCTCTACACCAGCAACCTGCCTGATCCCGATCTTATCATCCGCACGAGTGGGGAACTGCGCGTGAGCAACTTTCTCATCTGGCAGAGTGCCTACGCTGAGTACTACTTCCCGAACGTCTACTGGCCGGACTTCAATCGTGAGGAACTGCTCAAGGCGCTGTTCCACTTTGCTGAGCGCGATAGACGCTACGGGAAGCTCTGATCGTTCGTGCTGCGCGAGCGTGTCACCAGTGCACTGATGCTGGGGGCGCTGGCCTTTGCAGCGGTTGGGGCGGGTCAGGTCACAGCAGCTGCGTTTATCGTTTGTTTTATCGCTATCTGCCTGGTTGAGTACGCCGTTCTGCTGCGTTCGCTGGGCACAGATACGGTCGTTATGCTGGTGTGGGGCTTGGCGCTGAGTGTTCAGCATCTACTCCCTGCAACCTTTCCCGATGCCCAAGTGTTCAGCGGACTGCTTGTTGTGAGTGTGGTGTGGACTGTATGGCGCTTTGAGCATGGCTGTGACAAGGCGTTTGCGGGCTTCTCCTTGATGCTTATTGGAGCGCTCTTGATCGGCTGGATGGGGGGGCACTTTTTGCTCCTACGTCTACTACCGCAAGGCTTCTTCTGGATGGTTACCGTTGTGCTGGCTGTGGCTTTTGCTGACAGTGCAGCGTACTTCATTGGACGCAAACTCGGAAAACACCCGATGGCAGCACGTACCAGCCCCCACAAGACATGGGAGGGGTACAGTGCCGGCATTGCCGCCGCTTCACTCGGAACGGCTGCTGCTGCTGCGCTCTGGCAGCTGACCGGTACAACGGTGCCCCACGCGGCATGCCATGCACTGATCATTGGTTTCCTCGTGGCAGCAATTGCCCCGATCAGTGACCTGTTCTTCAGTGTGGTGAAACGGTCGGTTGGAGCCAAACATGCCAGTAACCTGATCCCCGGTCACGGCGGCCTGCTCGACCGGTTTGATACACTTCTATTGGCCAGTGCCATCGGGTATTATTATGTTACACTCGTAGTTCTATGAAGGAAGTCTCATGGCAAAACTGATCACCATTGAACGACACATTCTTGAAGAGCAGCAGGCGCACTTCCCAGAAGCGACTGGCACGTTCACCAACCTGATGTACGATATTGCTCTCGTAGCCAAGCAGATCACCCACCTCACCTCACGCGCCGGGCTGGCCAATATTCTTGGTGCTGCGGGTGATGTCAATGTACAGGGTGAGCAGCAGCAGAAGCTTGATGTCTACGCCGATGACCTCATCTACCGGATGATGGACCACACCGGGCGGCTGTGCATTATGGGGTCGGAGGAGCGTCCGGAACCGCTGCATATCCCGGACAAGTATCCCACCGGGCCGTATGCCCTACTCTATGATCCGCTTGATGGTTCCTCCAACATTGACTACAACGTCAGCATTGGCACCATCTTCTCGATTCACCGACGCGTGAGTACGGGCGACCGTGGCACAATCGACGACCTGCTGCAGCCAGGCTATAAGATGGTCGCCGCAGGGTACACTATCTATGGTTCCAGCACCATGCTTGTCTACTCAGCCGGGATCGGGGTGCATGGCTTCACGCTTGATCCAAATATCGGTGAATTCCTGCTCTCCCATCCGAATATCCGGATCCCTTCCAAGCCCAAGTACTATAGCATCAACCATGGCTACACGGCCTACTGGCATGATGGAGTACGGCAGTATGGGCAGTGGTTGACCCAACCCGAGCGCAACTTGTCGCTGCGCTACATTGGCTCCATGGTCGTTGACTTCCACCGGACTCTGCTCTCAGGTGGTGTGTTTGCCTATCCGGCCGATACCAGAGATCCCGACAAACCGTTCGGAAAACTGCGCTTAAACTACGAATGCGCGCCGTTGGCCTTTGTCGCTGAGCAAGCAGGAGGGTATGCATCCGATGGGGTGGGCCCGATTCTCAACATCCAACCACAAGATATTCATCAACGGGTACCCTTCTTTGTCGGCAATCGGGATCTGGTTGAAAAGGCCGAGGAGTTTATCGACCAGCACGACACAGAATGGGTCGAACGGTACATGAGTGAGGTTCAGCACGTGGTGCCAGCATAAGCGTCAGGGGAGGTGGCGGGCGCTGTGGGGCCCGCCGCCTCATTGAATTTTGAGCAGGACGGATGCATCCTGCCAGAGGTTTTCCAAGCTGTAGTAGGTGCGTGAGTCGTGGGAAAAGACGTGGACCACGACATCGGTGAAGTCGATCAGCACCCACCCGGATTCTGGATCGCCTTCTACCGAGCGGGCGAGTTTGCCATACTCGTCTTTCGCAGCCTGAACAACCCCGTCTACGATGGCCTTGATCTGCCGGTCGCTCGACGCGCTGCAAATCACGAAGTAGTCGAAAAAGGCGGACAGTCCGATGATATCCAACAGAATGATGTCTTCGGCTTTCTTGTCAGCAGCAGTATCTACGATAAAGCGAGCAAGCTCAATAGGTTCTATTCCGAGTTGTTCCATATACCTTCTCATCTTTTTGGTCCATATTAACGGAAAACGGAGCCGGATTCAATCCCCTTGCCCAGGCAAGCGGGCTTCAATGCTTTCCCAATGGGTGCCTTTCCAGTAAATTCGATGACAGCCTGGGCAGAGGCTAAACGTTGTTACCGTGCGAAACACATAGGGAGGCACCCTTCCCTTTGCATCGCTGCGGGAGAGTGACTCTAACGTTGTATTGCACATCGCGCATCGTGGTTGGCCTTCTGGCAGGCCGACTGTCACACGCACCTGTTCGAGCTGCGCGTCAAGGGCATCACTCTCAATGATGATGGCCTGTACCGCGGGATGTGCTGCCAATGGTCTATCCTGAGTGAGCACAATGCGCCCGTCGTAGCGAGCACGCCGCACAATATCGATGTCAGGCGCATCCGGCATAAAGATCGTGTCAAAGCCCATCAGACGCAGCCAACGAGCGAGTTCACCCAACATGGAATCACACAGAAGCTGCGGCGTCGTCATGCCGTCTTCCCCAGCGGAAACGACCTCAGGCACGTGTACACGGCGCCCGTAGGCTGAAGATCGCTGCGCATCAGGCTGACCGAATTGATATGCCATGTGGCAATCGCTCCGCTGTAGGCGCCGGAGCGCACGAGATCAGCGGCCTGCTGCCCGGCTTTGCGTGACTTGATGCGCGCCAGCGTGAGATGTGGCGTAAACGGACGCTTCTCCCAGCCGAGGCGTGCGCATACTGCTTTGTGTAGGGCATGCAGCGGCTCAAGCTCGCCGTGAAGGCCGCCCCACAGGACACGCGGCCGCTGCAGGTTGGGGAAAACACCAAGCCCCTTGAGCGTGACACTGTGCGGCGTGGAGCGTGCCGCTGCTTCCAGCAGCATCCCTTCGATCTCAGGGATGCGTTCGGTGGGCGTATCGCCCAGAAATTTGACCGTCAGATGAATGCTCTCCGCACGCACCCACCGGGGTGCATCTGTCCTTTTCTTGAGATTGTCGAGCGTGCGTGCCAGCTTGCTGCGGACCTCGTCCGGAAGCTCACACGCGATGAATAAACGCCATTCCATGGGGTGGCCTGTTCGCCGCGGGTACCTTCCTATTGTACAATGTGTCCATCATGCGCAGCGAGGATCCCTATGGACAGTCTCAGGCAAGGTATTGAAGCAGCAAAAGCTGGCCAACGTGATGTCGCTCGTCGCCATCTGGCTGAGGCCATTCGCGCTGATCCTAACAATGAAACTGCCTGGCTGTGGATGAGCGGCGTTGTCTCCTCCCCTCAGGAACGAATTCAGTGCCTTCAGCGGGTATTGGCCATTAACCCAAGCAATGAGGTTGCCCTGCGCGGGCTGCGTGCCCTCGGTGTTGAACCCGACGTTGCGACCCCAGAGCCACCCCCCACACCATCCCCGGCTGAAGTGACTGATATCCCGCCTCCTGCCGAGGTCACGGCCTCATATGAACCAATAGAAGCGGAAGAGGAACTCCCAGCTTACGCCTATGACAGCCCCATCCCCGTTCCGGATGCCGATGCCTTGGAGGCCGCCCGCCATGCCGTCAGTGGTGTGCTGCGCGACCTGGATGATGAAGCCGCATTGGGCGAACTTGGTATTATGTGGCAGCGGCAGGCTAGCAGCCAGGTACGCCAGTCCGTGACTCCA
>JAADYX010000341.1 GCA_010092885.1 Chloroflexota bacterium
CAGCATCCCGGCCCTTGCCGCCCGGACCTATGACGGCGGCCAGGTGGTTGTCGAGGAATTCCGCTATGAGACGGACGCCTACACCCAATATGCGATCGCCCACACCAGCGACGGGATCCGCGTCACCAGCCTGATGAACATCCCGCGCGGGGAGGGGCCCTTCCCTGTGGTGTTGGTGCTGCACGGCGGGCGCGACCAGAGCGTATACGCCCAGGGTGACGGCACCATCGACCATGCAGACTATTACGCCCGGCAGGGTTACCTCGCCCTGATGCCCGACTACCGCAGCTACAACGGCACGCAGGGCACCGGCACCCCGCTGAAGATCCCCTGGGCCATCGACGTGATGAACCTGATCGCTGCCCTGCCCACCATCCCCGAAGCCGATCCCAGCCGCATCGGCGTGATGGGCCACTCACGCGGGGGCGGCATCGCCAGCTATGTGATGGTCCTCAGTGACGACGTGGACGCCGTGATCCTCTACGCACCGCTGCACACCGATCAGGCCGTCGTGTGGGATGCCTACCACTACACCTTCGGATCCAGCTGGCCCGCCTTCGATGCCGCCATCATCGGCACCCCGGAGGAAAACCCGGAAGGCTACGCCATGGCCTCGCCTGCCAACTACCTCAACCGCATCCGGATGCCGGTACAGATCCACCACGGCACCGATGACCCGATTCTGCCCGCTGCCTGGTCCCGCGATCTGCACACCACCATGTTGGATCTGGGGTTGGTGGTGGAATACTACGAGTATCCCGGCGCGCTGCACAGCTTCCGCGGGGACGACCTACAGACGTTCTGGCAGCGCAATGTCGCCTTCTTTGACCGCTACGTGAGGCCCTAGCGGTGGAGGTGCTCGCGATCATCCCGGCGCGCGCCGGCTCGAAGGGCGTGCCCGGCAAGAACATCCGGCCGCTGGCAGGCCGCCCGCTGGTGGCTCACACCATTGAGCACGCGCGTGCCGCGCCCATCGTCACCCGGATCGTGGTCTCCACCGATGGCGACGCCATCGCACAGGTGGCCTCGGGCTGCGGCGCGGAGGTGATCCGCCGCCCGCCAGCCATCAGCGGGGATACCGCCACCAGCGAGTCTGCGCTGCGCCACGTGCTCGATACCCTGCGCGAGGCAGAAGACTACCAGCCCGATTTGGTGGTCTTTTTGCAGTGCACATCGCCCATCCGCGCCCCCGACGATATCCAACGCGCTGTGCAAACCCTGCTGGCTGAAGGGGCCGACTCCCTGCTCAGTGTGACGCCCTCCCACCGCTTTCTATGGAAGCGGCGCGGCGACACGGTAGAATCGATCAACTACGATTACCGGCAGCGCCCCCGGCGTCAGGATCACGATCCCGAGTTCGCCGAGAACGGCTCGATCTACGTGTTCCGACCTTGGGTTCTGCTGCACGAGAACAACCGCTTGGGCGGGCGCATCGCGTTGTACGCAATGGGCCCGTGGAGCTGGATCGACATCGACAGCCTGCAAGACTTTGCTCTGTGTGAATGGGTGCTGGAGCAGCTATGATCATCGACCGCAACCTGACCCCGTACATCGTGCTCAATGACGAGACCATCGCCGCCGCCGTCAGCAAGATCGCCGACAACCGCCAGTCGATCATCTGCAGCGTGGATGAGAACGGCGTGCTGGAGGGTCTGTTCACCAACGGTGACTTCCTGCGCTGGCTGAGCGGCCGGCAGCATGTGGACCTCAACCAGCCGGTCTCCACGCTGCTCAACCGCGACTACCTCTACGCACGCCCCGATGACTCCGTTGAGAAGATCGCCGGGCTGTTGGAGCAGGTGCAGTATGTGCCCCTCATCAACGAACGTGGGCGGTTGGTCGGCGTGGCCCGCCGCCGTGATGAGCGCATCCGCATCGGGGATTTTGTGCTGGACGACGACTCGCCCTCGTTCATCATCGCCGAGATCGGCATCAACCACAACGGCAGCTTTGAGCTGGCCAAACAGCTGATCGATGCGGCGGTGGCCGCCCGCGCCGACTGCGCCAAGTTCCAGATGCGGCACCTCAAGACCCTGTACCATAACGCGGGCGATGCCGACGACGCCAGCGAGAACCTCGGCTCGCAGTACACGCTCGACCTGCTCACCCGCTTCAACCTCACCGCCGACGAGATGATCGCGGCCTTTGATTATTGCAAGCAGCAGGGCATCATGCCGCTGTGCACCCCCTGGGATCTGGCCAGCCTCCACCTGCTGGAGGACTACGGCATGCCCGGCTACAAGGTCGCCTCTGCCGACCTGACCAACATCGACCTGCTGGAAGCCATCGCCGCGACAGGCAAACCCATGATCTGCTCGACAGGCATGGCTGATGAAGAGGAGATCATCGAGTCGGTCAAACTGCTGCAGCGGTTGGGCGCGCAGTATGTGCTGCTCAACTGCAACTCGACCTATCCGGCCCCCTTCAAGGATGTGCACCTGCGCTATATGGACCGCCTGCGCGCAATCGGGCAGTGTCTGGTTGGGCACAGCGGCCACGAACGCGGGATCAATGTGGCGGTGGCCGCCGCGGCCCGCGGCGCGAAAGTCATCGAGAAGCACATCACCCTCGACCGGAGCATGGAGGGCAACGATCACAAAGTCAGCCTCCTCCCCGATGAGTTCGCGGCGATGGTCGAGGGCATCCGGCAGGTGGAAGAGGCCCTCGGCACCGCGGACGCGCGGCGCATCACGCAGGCTGTCTCTTATACACATCTCCGAGCCCACGA
>JAADYX010000342.1 GCA_010092885.1 Chloroflexota bacterium
ATCCGCGATGCACTCACATTGGCCCGTGACGTGGAGGTGGCATTGGTCAATCTCAACAGCCTGGATGCACGCAAGTCCAGCCTGACGGACGCTGGCTACCTGACCCGCAGCGAATACTCGGAGATCACAGAGGCGGGCGCGGTAGGCAGCGTATGTGCGGTGCACTATGATCACAACGGTCAGATGCTCGATAGTCCACTGACCCATCGTCTCATCGGTGTTACTGCCGAGACTCTGCAGAGTATTCCTCTCACATTGAGCGTTGTTGGGGGTCAGGATAAAGCCCAGGCTGTTCTGGGTGCCATCCGCGGTGGTTTGATCAACTGCCTTGTCACCGATGACGAAACCGCTCGCACTCTTGTGGATCATGCCTAAGACCACGCTCGTTGTGAACCATCCTTTGGGGCTGCATGCCCGACCGGCTGCGCTGTTCGTGCAGACGGCTGCTCTCTTCGATTCACGAATCAGCGTGAGCAACCTCACTAATGGAGAAGGTCCCGTTGATGCGAAGAGCATCGTCGGCGTGTTGACTCTGGCGGTGACCCGTGACTCTACCATTGAGATAGACGCAGTTGGCGTCGATGAAGAGGAGGCCCTGTTGGCACTCACCAACCTTGTGCAGGATAACTTCGGTGAGTGATGTGTGCATGCCTTGCTGATCTTGGGTATAAAACGCGGGGTTAATGCGAGAAGGACAGAACATGGCTACCACCGAGATCGCTGCACACACAGATGCGAGCAACGAACAGGTCATAGAGATTTCTGTTGTACTGCCCGTCTACAATGAGGAAGAGAGCCTGGTTGAACTCCACGAGGAGCTCGATCGGGAGCTGCGCAAGCTGGGCCGTACCTACCAGATCGTTTTTGTGAACGACGGCAGTTCCGACAGTAGTGTGGAGATCTTGCTGGGGATCTGTGCTGACTACCCTGACACGGTAACCTTCATTGATCTGCGCCGCAACTTCGGGCAGACCGCGGCTACATCGGCTGGTATCGATCACGCACGTGGGCGCGTGATCGTATTCATGGACGCCGACTTGCAAAACGATCCGTCTGACATCAAAAAGCTGCTTGATATCATGCATGAAGGCCAGTGGGATGTTGTCAGCGGGTGGCGCACAGATCGCAAGGATACGTTCATCTCACGAACCTTACCCTCTCGTATTGCGAACAGCATTATCTCTACCGTGACCGGTGTCCATCTGCATGACTATGGCTGCACACTGAAGGCCTACCGGCGCGAAGTGCTTGATGAGGTTAAGCTGTATGGTGAGATGCACCGCTTCATCCCGGTGTTTGCCGCGGCGGCTGGTGCACGCATCACGGAGACACCCGTCAAGCATCGCCCTCGTGTATATGGGCGCAGCAAATACGGTCTTGAGCGCACGTTCAAAGTGATCGTTGATCTCATCACCGTAAAGTTCCTCCTTGACTACCGCACCCGCCCAATGTACATCTTTGGCGGTATGGGCACGTTCTTCATTCTGGGTGGCTTCCTCACGATTGGGCTTGCTATACTTCGTACATTCGCCCGTGACTCATCTCTGATCAACACACCGCTGCCGGTTTTGGCTGCAACGCTGTTCGCTATCGGCATGCAGTCGATATTGATGGGCCTACTCGCTGAGCTGATTGTGCGGACCTATTACGAGTCGCAGGAGAAGCCGGTGTATGTTGTCCGGCGTGTGGTCGAAGGGCACAAGAGCGTAGAGAAGCCGACATGGAGCAAAGCATGAGGAAAGCTGTCGCTGCCACCCTGGTGGCGTTTTTACTGGTGAGTAGTGCACTAGCACAGGAAGGCGGTCCGTATGGCGGTGGCTGTGTGATCAGCGAGCCGCCGGAGCGCACTGGGGACAATTTGCTGTACAACCCAAGCTTTGAATGGCCCTACTACTATGAATGGCAGGAGGCTGGCGTAGGCAATGGCTGCATCCCTGCCGGGTGGACTCACTGGTATCTGCTTGACGAGAACGGTAAAGACGGTGAGTACAAGATCCCGGAGTGGAAACCGGTCCACCGGGAACGTGAGCCGCTGCGTGTACGCGATGGCAATACCGCCATGGACTATTATAAACCATGGGCCTTGCATATCGCTGGCGTGCACCAGACCGTTGATGTCCCCGAGGGCAGTACTCTACGCTTTACGGCATGGGGCATGGCCTGGAGCAGCCATCTCGAGCATACCGACCCGCAGTTTGACCAGTACAATAGCTTTGCGGGCGGTCAGGAGAATTACGTCTTCATGCGCATCGGCGTCGATCCTCAGGGGAAGGGCAGCCCCTTCAGCGATACCATTGTTTGGTCGGATGTGAAGACCCCGTTGGATGTCTACGATATGTTTGCGGTCGAGGTGACCGCGGAAGCCAGTCAGGTGACCGTGGTGCTGTGGAGCAACCCGCAGTATCCGGCGCGAACTGTGGATGTCTTCTGGGACGACACAAGTCTTAGCGCAGTTGATGCGCAGGGTAACACACTACCCGCACCGGAGACGGACAGCACAGACGCATCTGTGACCGATGAGGACATTCCAGATGATGTAACCACCGGGACCGTAGACAGTCTGGAAGGGGTCATTCCGGCAGAGGCGCAGCCGCTGCGTGAGGATGGTTCACAATGGCATACGGTTCAGCCGCTAGATACCCTGCTGCGGATCGCCGCTGCCTATGATGTCGAACCGCAGACCATCCGTGATCTGAACAACCTCACAAGCGATACGCTCTTTGTTGATCAGGAATTGTTGATCGTTCCAGCGGAGGAAGACGAAGGCACGGCTTTCGCGGAGGACATGCCAGAAGAAGAGGCACCAGAACTTGCAGAAGCCGGTGGTGAATCCGACTTTGCACAGCTCTGTCTGGCTCTGTTTGCCGATGCGGACTCCGATGGTCAATGGGAACAGGGCGAGGCCCTGATCGGCGGCGGCGATGTAGCTGTGCAGGGCGCGGCGACCCGGTCGTCAACAACAGAGAGCACAGGCGAACCAACCTGCTTCGCCGATCTGCCACCTGGCGACTATACGGTCAGCGTCTCACCGCCGGATGGCTTCAGCCTGGCGAATACCACCCCGCTGGCGCTTTCTCTTTCGGCTGGAAGCGAGATCGCGCTGAACGTGAGTGCCCTGGCCGATAGCCCGGAGTCGGCTGAGCAAGCTCCTGTGGAAACGGCACCGGCTGCCCGTCAGGGGATGTTCGCACGGCCGTTGGTGGTTGGGCTGCTTATCGGCGGCATTGGTTTGCTCGCAACCAGTGGTGTTACTGCCCTGATCGTGCTGCGCAGCAGTACTGCCGACAGTGGCAACACGAGTGACGAAACGACAAAAGACGAGGACGAGCAGTCCAATCCCGATGAGTGATCCGGTCCTCTGATGTGATTCGCCCCGGATTCGGAATCCGGGGCTTTTCTTTTACCCCTAATCGATCTACAATTGAGCAGACTTATCCCGGGGAGGCTGGCACGTGACAATAGTCTATCTGGTGGCAGGCTGGTTGGCTGGTATTGCGGCGGCGCGCGCATTCGGCGAAGCGGTTGTGTGGTGGGTTTGGTTGCTCATGGGAGTGGTTGCGGCAGCAGCAGCGATCCTACTGCGCAGCCGTGATGAGCGCGCCGCACTGCTGGCCGGATCGACAGCACTCTTTTTGTTGGGGGGGATGGCCTACACGCTCGCCACCCCGGAGTTCGGTCCGGAAGATGTGGCGGCCTATAACGATGAAGGCCGTGTTGCCCTGACCGGCCGCATTGTGGCCATGCCAGATGTGCGTGACACACATGTCAATCTTAGGGTTCGAGCCGAGACCCTTGAACCCGAGGGGGATGACCGGCACAATGTCAATGGACTGGTCCTGGTGCAGGCCCCGCGTGGCACCGATTATGCTTATGGGGATATGGTGCGAGTCCTGGGTGAACTCAACACGCCGCCCGCCTTTGATACCTTCTCGTACCGGGATTATCTCGCGCGGGAAAACGTCTACAGCCTGATGCAGTACACTTTTGTGGAGGTCACCGAGGAGGGCGGCGGCAATCCGGTTCGCCGTGCCCTGATCGGCTTCCGGCAGCACGCGGACCGCACCATTACGCGGCTGCTGCCCGATCCGGCGGCATCGCTCCTCTCTGGTATTCTGCTCGGCATTGAGACCGGCATCAGCCCGGACGTACGCGAGGCGTTTAACGCGGTCAGTGCCACCCACGTGATCGCGATCTCAGGGTCCAATTTGGTTGTTCTGGCAGGAGTCATTGACGCTGTAAGCCGCCGCTTCGTGCCTGGACGCACAGCCGCGGTGCTGACCATCGGTGGAGTCATCGGCTACGCGATCTTCGTCGGGGCCGATGCGGCTGTTATTCGAGCGGCCATCATGGTGACATTGTACATCCTCGCCAACCTTTTGGGGCGCGAAACGTTCGGCCTGGCCTCGCTGGCATTTGCTGCTTTCCTGATGACGGCGCTCAATCCGCTCACACTATGGGATGTCGGCTTCCAGCTGAGTTTTCTAGCTACCCTCGGTTTGATGCTTTACGTTGCCCCTATGCAGGCTGGTCTGGAACAGATCCTCACCAACCTCATTGACGCTGAACGGGCACGCGAGATCGTGGGAGGTCTGTCGGATATGTTGTTGGTGACTATTGCTGCACAGATCACCACAACGCCGATTATGGCCTACCACTTCGGGCGCTTCTCGATTGCCGCGTTTCCGGTCAACCTACTGATCGTACCTGTGCAGGGCCCCCTGATGATCCTTGGCGGCATCGGGGTTCTGCTGGCAATGATTGTCTTTCCGCTGGGCCAACTGGTAACCTGGGGCAGCTATCTGTTTCTGATGTGGACGGTGGGCGTGGTCCGGTTTTTCGCCTCAATGCCATTTGCTTCTGTTGACCTGACGCTTTCGGCAGGGGCCACAGCGGCCATCTATATTGTGCTGTTTGGGGCAACCGCATTGGCCATGGCCCCGACCAGCACACGCGAGCGCATCCTATCGGCGGCGTCCCAACTGTGGACGGTGAAACTCGCTGCCGGTGGCGGGCTGATCGCAGCAGTGCTGCTGTTGGCCGGCAGCAGTTCCCTCCCGGATGGGCGCCTGCACGTGTGGTTTATTGATGTGGGTGATGGC
>JAADYX010000045.1 GCA_010092885.1 Chloroflexota bacterium
CCCCTACCCTGCTGAGTCGAGCAAGCACACGCCCTTCGAGTGGGGGGTGAAGGCCGCCGCCAGCATCGCTGAGTACGCGGTACGGCTCGGCTACCCGCTGAGCATCGCCGCCGACGAGACCGCACTCCCCGCCCCACGCGGCCCCCTCACCTGGGAGGCCGTGCTGCAGTACCTGGCACGGGTGGAACCGCAAGGCCGGACTCCGCTGGGCGATGTGCTGGCCGCGCATCCGGTCGGGCGGTTTGCCGCGGTGATCCTGCCGTGGCCGGATCCAGCTGCTGGGCAGACGCTGCTTGGGCTGCGCGCACGCGGCATCGCGGTGCTGGCTGTGCTGCTCGATCCGGCGACGTTTCCGGCAGGCGGCCCTTCCGCCGGGGCTCTGGCGGCCAGCCTGCGGGCCAATCACATGGATGTAACGCTGCTGTCCTTCGGGGTTGACTGGGCGGCAGCGCTGGCAGAGGAGATCCCGGCATGATCGCGGCACTGCGCAAGGGACTGAACAAAGCACGCACACCGGAAGACTCAATCCAGCTGCGCGCGATCGTCGCGGCGGCGCAGGTCCTCGGCGTGGTCGGGCTGCTCTACCACCTGCCGATGCTGTGGCCCTATGCCGTTCTCACCCTGGTGCTGCTGGCAGCGGGCCACTGGCACGCCTATCGCAGCGTGACGCGCGGCAAGAACAACGCCATACGGATCGCGGTCTTTGGCGGGTTCCACCTGGCGCTGTGCTGGATGTGCAGCGGCATCTTCATCGGGCTGCCCTATCCGCAGGCGCAGTTCGCCATGCTGGCGATGGGCGTCGTCAGCTGGGAACTGTTCACCCGGATGAACCTCGCCAGCGGGCTCGGCCTTGCGCTGGCCAACCTGTATGTCGCCTCCACGCTCAGCCGCGATATCGTGTTCGGATTCTTCTTCCTGGCGTTTGTGGCGCTGCTGCTGGCCTTCCTGTGGATTTCCGCCAGCCTCGACGGCATGCGCGAGAGCGACGTACAGCTGAAATCCGAGGTGCGGGCAGGCACCGGGCTTGGGGCGTGGGGGCCGCGCTTTGGCGCTGGCATGCTGCTGCTGGGCGGGCTGATCTTCCTGTTCACGCCGCGCTTTGCCGGTCGCCCGATCGTCACCCCGATCTCCTTCCGGCTGCCGGTGGAAAGCCAGCCCACCGCTGAGATCATCAACCCGGCGGTGCCGCTGGTTCAGGTGGAGGGCACCTCATCGGGCACCAGCGACTACTATTACGGGTTCAACAGCCAGCTGGACCTCAGCTACAGGGGCGGCCTGTCGGAGACCATTGTGATGTTCGTGCGAAGCCCCGCCTGGAGCTACTGGCGCAGCCATGCCTTCGATACCTACGACGGGCGCAGCTGGCAGCAGGCCGACACCGAAAACGTGGAGATCATCGAGTACGACAGCGGCTTTGACACCTTCCTGCTGGTGGACGATCTGACGGGGGGGGAGTTCCTGCGCGATACGTTCTATGTCTCGTTCTTCATCGCCAACGACATGCCGAATCTGCTGTTCACGGCGGGCGATCCGGTTGCGGTGGATGTAGCCGCAGACCAGATCGTGCGGGACAGCACCGGCGGTCTGCGCGTGGGCAGCGCCCTGGAAGAGGGCATGGTCTACTCGGTGATCACCACACCGTTCACCGTGGACCCCGACACCCTGCGCGCCGCCAACGGCCCGATCCCGGCGGAGGTGCTGGAAACGAACCTCCAGATCCCGGCGGATCTGCCGCAGCGCGTGCGCGATCTGGCCCACCAGATCGGCGATCCGCAGCCGACGGTGTACGACAAAACGGTGGCCATCCGTGACTACCTGCGTGATACCTTCCCCTATGATTTCTACCCGCCGCCGCAGGAACCCGGCACGGACGCCATCGACCAGTTCCTGTTCGTAGACCAGCGCGGCGTGTGCGAGCATTACGTCTCCGCGATGGTGATCATGCTGCGCGAGCTCGGCATCCCGGCGCGGCTGGTCGCCGGGTACGGCAGCGGCGACTACAATCCGGTCACCGGCTACTATGAGGTCCGCGCCGACGATGCCCACGCGTGGGTTGAAGTCTACTTCGCCGGGATCGGGTGGGTGCCCTTCGACCCGACCCCCGGCTGGGAAGGCGATCCGCAGACAGGGCCTGTCAACCGGTGGGTGTTCTCCGGCGCGTTTGACAACGTGACCCTGCCCCAAGTCGATCTGGGCGGGGCGGCGCAAACCGCCGGGTCACTGCTGGCGGTGGCGGTTCGCCCGCTGGCCATAGTGCTGGGCGTGCTGCTGGCCGGTGCGGTGGGTGTGGGCCTGGTCTACGGCGCCAACCGCCTGATGCAGACCGTCATCCGGCCGGGTGAGCATCCGGCCCGGCGGCGGATCTTCCGGCTGTACCGGCGGGTGCAGCGCCGCATTGGGCGTCGGGGGGCGGGCCAAACTGTGCGCGAACACCTCAACGACCGCGCCGAACTCGATGCCCTGGCCCGCGCCGTGGAGATCGCGGCCTACCGGGAGGCCCCACCGGACGACGAGGCGATCCGGCAGGCGGAGGAGGGTACCGGCTAGTGTCCGGCCGTAGTCACCGCGCACTTAGGCGGTTGCATTTGTGGGCAAGCACCGGATGTGCAAGATTCAGCAGCGACAATGCGAGTCGTTAAGCCGTCATGTTTACTCCCATGGGAGGATGCCATGCCACAGCCCATTCGCATGATAGTAGGTGCCGCCAGCGCACTGCTGCTTGCTGCCGCGATCCCAGCACTCGTTGAAGCCGGGGCCACCAGTGGGTTGGTGGTCTATGTCGGGTTTGTCGTCGTGAATCTGCTGGTGTTGGCAGGGCTTCTCACCGACCATCCGGCGGCGGCATTTCTGCCCGGGCAGGCATGGCTCGTGGCGATAGGGCTGGTGGCCGGTCTGTTGGTGGTGTTGGCCTCACTGCGTGGCCTTCCGCCGCATGCCCCGACAGCGGGCGTGCTCGGGACCCTTATTCTACTGCTGCAGGCAGCCCCAGACCGTGGTCTGCCAGAGGCACCCGGCCACCGGCTGCTGGCTGCCGGGGTCATCATGGTAGGCGTGGCAGCCATAGCACTGCTGGTTGCGCAAGGCATGTACGCGCGCCCAGTCATGAACGATTCGTCGGTTTCGCTTTACACCGGGCAGCATCTGCTGCGCGGCGGCATACCCTACCAGACCATATTCTACCTGCATCCACCGCTGCGCTTTTTCAACAGTGCGGTGCGCGTGTCATTGGCGGATCTCACTGGCGTGCCGTATGTGGCTTTCAGCCGGTCAGTGGATATGCTGTTGATGGTGATCATCATGCTGCTGTCGGCAGGCATCGCTGTAGCGTGGCGCCAAGGGCAGCCGGGCGCAGGCCTGATCGCGGTGGTGGCCCTGCTGGCTGTTGATACCCTCGTGCCGGTGGGGCTGCCCAATGAAAAAGTAACTATCGGCGCTGTGACAATGGCTGCCGTTTGGCTCCTCCAACGCCGTTTATGGGTGGCAGCCGGTATCGCCACCGCCTGTGCTGGCATGTTGTGGCTGCCCGCGTCTGCGCTGGGCCTGGTCGGGCTGGCCGTGGCATTCTTCGACGACCAACAGGAGAGGTGGCAGGCCATGCTGCGCGTGGCACTCGGCGGCGGGAGTGTCCTGCTGATCCTTGGCGTCTACCTGCTGACGATTGGCAGCGTGGCCGCATTCTGGCAGCAGGTTGTGCAGGGTGCGTTCGGGTTCGCAACCCCCGGACTCGTGGCTACGGGGGGGCCGCAGGCACAGCAAACCTTTGTCGGCTACCTGGGTGAACTGACAGAGCTGGTGCGTGGCGATCTGCTGCTGGGGGTGCTGTTCCTGGTCGGGATGATCACGGGCGGCGTACAGGCAGTCAGGCAGCGTTCAGCAGAACAGATGGCTCCGGTGTTGAGTTGGCTGGTTCTGTTCGGCCTTTTTTCCATCGACTACCAGGCCCGAGGCGACAACATCATCTGGTTGAGTCTGGTCACTGCCGCAATGGGTGCCGGGGCAGCCGCGATCATCAGTTGGGTGGCTTCCACGCAAGCCAAACAGTGGTGGGCGAGTGTTGTGCTGGCCGCGCTGTTATTCGGCTACGGCCTGCATGACTGGCGGCCGTTTCCACCGGCTGAACCACCGACGTATGCCGACCGGGTGGCCATGGCGGAGGGGTTGGCACCGCTTCTGGCCGAGGACGATGACATCATGGCGGTGCAGAATCTGTGGCTTCATGTGCATCTAGGCCGCGATACGGCAATGCCGGTCATCCAGCTGGGGGACAAGGCTGTCGCCAGCCTGGCGGGTGCCGGCATCAGTTGGGAGTGGGTGGCCGCACGCCTCAATCGGGAGCAGCCGGTGCTGCTGCTGGTCGCTAACGGGCCGCTGCGCCAGCTTGAAGAAGCTGGCCTGACCGTTGACTACACCTACATCGGCGATATGACCGTCGCGGGGGTGACGAACCCACAGCGCGTACTTGTCCGCAGTGATAGACCTGAGCTGGCCGACCACATCCGCGCGACCTGGCTGTTGGAGGAGTGAGTTCCCCACGCCGCGTGCCCGCTCAACAGGTGCACAATGCAAAGCGAGACGTTATCCGTGGATGCTGGCCTTGGAGAAAACAGCAGGCTGTTCAATGGCCATGGTAGTTTAGCAGTATTCGTGTTGGGGACCGTTCTGGCCCTCGGCACGATGGTCTGGTTGGGGTTTAACCCGGCGGACTTCACGCGGGGCTATTTTGGTTTCCATGAGGATGTGCCGGTCCAAGGGTGGGTGCTGCACCAGGCATTCATCAACCTGGAGGCGGGCCGTCTCGGGCAGGCCCCGATCTTCTATCCGATGCCGGATGCCTTTGGAACCACGGTCGCGCTCTACGGGATTGCGGTGCCATTCTTCCCGGTGTGGTCGGCCTATGTGCTGGTTCGCCGGGCTGATGGTCACCTACGCACAGTACAGAATGCTGCATATCGCGCACATTCAAACATCGTCGTTCTTCGGGCTGCTGCTGTGCCTGTATCTGCTGCACCGGCTGCTGGATGAACCGTCTTGGCGGTGGGCCACCGGTCTGGGCGCGATGTTCGCGTTCACCCTAGCGACCAGTGGCTACCTAGCCTACTGCTTCGTGATCGCTGGCGGCCTGATCACCACCTATGCCGTGCTGCGTTTGCGCGTGGACATTGACCCGGCGCAGGTGCAGATCAGTGCATCAGTCGAGCTGACACCGCCGCCGGGTACCGTCCCGGGTGAGTTCCCCATTGAGCCGGCCCCGGCGGTGTTTACCTGGCTGGCCGAGCAGCCTGGCGATGAGCCCGTCCTGCACCTGCCGCTGCACAAGACCGCCATCGTGGCGATCTTGCAGTTCCAGGCGATGCACGACCACCCGATGATCAACGGGGTGGGCAGTTTCGTGCCCGACTGTACCTGAGCAGTGCCTACACCAGCCGATCCAATTACGACAATGTGGATATCGAGCTGGAAAGCATGCTCACCCGGGGTGCAGACTACCTGATCGTGCATCACTATCTGATGCAAAACGAAGCCGAAGCCGCCTTCTATGCCGATGAGGTCGACGCGCTCGGCCTCTCCGAAGTGGTCTATGAGGATGAGCAGGTGACCGTTTACCGCGCTGCGGAGTGCGGCAGCCGTTCGGCCACACGCAGGCGCGCGCTGCGGGCACGCGGATTGGCGGCGATCTCGGCCTCGTCGGCGGTGAGTGGTTTGCGCGTGATGGGCGTCAGGGTTGGGGTGCGCGGCAGGGTGATGTAAGGTTGGCCGGGCACGTTCTCATAGTCACGGGCCTCATCGCGGATGAACCGTTTGACGATCCGGTCTTCCAGCGAGTGGAAGCTGATCACAGCCAGCCTGCCGCCCGGGCGGAGCAGATCGACGGTCTGCGGCAGCACAGTCTCCAGCCGGTCAAGCTCTTCATTGACGGCGATCCGCAGCGCCTGAAAGGTGCGGGTGGCCGGATCGATGCCCGGTCCGCGCCGGGGCGGCATCGCTGAGCGCACCACCTCCGCGAGGGCGGTGGTGGTTTCCAACGGGCGGGCGGCGACAATCGCCCGCGCGATGCGCCGCGAGTGGCGTTCTTCCCCGTACTGGTAGATGAGGTCGGCCAGCTCGCGCTCGGGCAGCGTGTTGACCAGATCGGCGGCGGTCACGCCGCGGCTGCGGTCCATGCGCATATCGAGCGGCCCTTCCTGCTGGAAGGAAAAGCCGCGCTCCGCCGCATCGATCTGCATGGAAGAGAACCCCAAATCCAACAGGATGCCATCCACATGCGTAAAGCCGTGTTCGGCGGCGGCGGCGGCCATCTGGTCGAAGGGCGCGTGCACCGTGATGACCCGGCTGCCGCAACGGCTGAGGTTCTGCCGGGCCAACGCCAACGCGGATTCATCGCGGTCGATGCCGAGCAGCCGCGCGTCTGTGGCCTCCAGCAGAAGGGCCGCGTGGCCGCCCGCGCCCAACGTGCCATCTATGAACAGGTGGCCGGGGGTTAATGCTTGCAGCACGGCCTGCGGCAGCACAGGGATGTGTTCACGCATGCAGCGATCCTATACAATCCGGGATATCGCAACCACTATAACACGGAGAGAGACTATGCTAAACACCATCCTGGCCGAGTCCCATTCGGGGACACGTTGGCTGGTCGTGCTGATCGCGCTGGCGGTACTGGTCCGGTTTGCTGTCGGCGCGGCGCGCAGCGGAACTTATGATAACGTGGCCAAAGGGTTGTTCACGGCCTTCACCGTCCTGCTGACCATCCAATGGGTGCTGGGCGTTGTCTACTGGATCTACTACTGGATCACCATCGGGTTCCAGGCGGCGCACATCGTCCACCTGCTGATCATGACGGTGGCGTTGGGGTTGGTCCACATGGCACGCGCGCGCTGGGGCGGCGACCAGCTGCCGGACAGCGACGCCTACCGGCGCCAACTGCTGACGACGGTCGGCTCGCTGGTATTGGTTTTCATCGGCGTGATCGTGCTGCCGGGCGGCATCGCGCGCTGGACGTTCTGAACCAAAAAGGGCCGCTCGCCATCGTTGGCAGGCGGCCCTTCTGGGTCACGGTGTGAGCGGCTACTTGGTGAAGAACGCCGGTGCCGTTTCCTCCAGCTCGCCATCCACGTAAATGCTCACCTCGTCGCGCTCCTGATAGAAGCACATCGTGCCCTGCACGCGGGCCGCATCGTCGAAGGGATCGTCGTACGCCCAGACGACATCACGCACATCACCCTCCTTGAAGGACCAGTAGCGGGCCTCGCCCTTGTAGGGGCAGATGGTGTGCGTTGCGGTCGGCGTGAACAGGTGCGTGTGTACATCATCCTTGGGGATGTAATAGCGGCGTACCAACCCCGTCTCGTAGAGGATCAGCGCGCGGTTGGTCTCAGCGACCGTCGTGCCGTTGATCGCCACACGGATGTGGCGCGCGCTGCGGCGCACATCGATGCGGGTGTACGGGTCACGCGGGTGGCCGATCAGCTCCTCGTCTTCCTCGAACCAGGCGTCCGGGGCAGCCATCTCGATGCCGACATACGCGCGCAGATCGGGGCGGTTCTCCTTCTCCTCAACATAGGCGAAGGCACCGTTCTCCACGCGGCGATCACCGGCCTCGATGTGCCAGTGTTCCCGGCGGCCGCGCAGCCCGGACTCTTCCACATGGTCCGACTCAACAAGCAGGTCGTGGTTCACATCGTCTTTCGGGAAAAAGTAGAACAGCTTAAACGGCGACTCGCGGAAGAGCATTGCATTGTCGCTCTCCGCGAGTGTCTCGCCGTTGAACAGCGCCTTGATGCGGCTGCCGGTCGGGGCGAATACCATCGGTGTCTGTGTTTTGGCCATGAGGGGCCCTCCTTTGATGAGTGCTTATGTCATCAGGACGCCCCCGGCCCGGCGGGTCTTACGCTTCCTCGTCCCCTTCCGGCTCCCCGACAGCCTCGCCCTCAGATGGTTCCGGGCGGCGGAAGCGCACCACGCGGAAGGTCTCCGCATACTGGAAGCCGTAGGGCTCACCGGCCTCTGCGTTCCATTCAGCGATGCGCTCGGCGGCGCGTTTGCCATCGCCCAGCTGGGAGGCAAGCTTCACCAATGCCTCGATCTTGTCCTCGAAGCTGTCGCTGATGTCCACTACGGTGTTGGGGTGGTTGGTTAGCGTCATCCACAGCTCGTTGACCTTGTGCGGCTCGTGGCCCTCCTCAACGAGTTCCGGGAAGATCGGGCGGGTCTCCGCGCTGGGGAACACAGCATAGATGGCGGCCTCACCCGCCGCCCGGTGGTCCGGGTGGTTGATGTAGCCATCACCCCGGAACACAGTGGTCGGGTCCTGGCACAGAACGCGGTCCGGCTTGATCTCACGGATCAGCCGGGTGACGTCGCGGCGCACATCGAGCGTGGTGGGCAGTGCCCCATCCGGATAGCCCAGGTAGCGGACATCCGTCACGCCGAGCACGTTGGCCGCTGCATCCTGCTCGGCGCGGCGCTCAGCGATCAGTGCGCCCAGGTCGGCGTCCGGATCGTTGCTGCCCGCGGCTCCATCGGTGAGCAGGGCGTAGGTGACGTGAGCCCCTGCCTTGACCCAACGCGCCACACTGCCCGCCATGCCGAACTCGATATCGTCCGGGTGGGCCGCCACGACCAACACCCGCTCCGGGATGCTGTCATCGATCTCAAGATTGTTGTCTGCCATGGTGAGGTCCTTTCTGTCTTCTGGCTGACAGATTGTAGCGTGACCCCACCGCCCGGTGCTTGACCACATCGCAAACCGCCGGGGCTGCCGCACACTAGCAGCCGGAATTCGGGTAGGTGCCGGTCAGCAGCCGCGCGAGGGTCAGGCCGCTGCCGATGGGCATCCAATCGTCGTCGGGGGCGTCGTAGGGGTAGCGCTCCACCCACCACATGAACTC
>JAADYX010000343.1 GCA_010092885.1 Chloroflexota bacterium
CGGTAATAGCCGCCCCGCAGCGAAAGCTCAATGTCGACAGCGGGGCGCAGTTCGTCGATGCCCGTGTACTCAACAAAGTCCAGCTTCTCGCTGATCACGTCCAGCGACTCCGGCGAGATATCAGGCCGCACCGGCACCCGCACCCGTGACTCGTACACCTCCGCGTCGATGAACTCCTGCCCTAGCTGACGCGCCACACTCACCCGGTGGTTGCCATCCATGACAAAGTACACCTCGCCGACTTTGTACAGCTGCACGGGTGGCAGGTCGACATCGGAGTAGCGTGCCTCTCCGATTGACCACCAGCGTGCCCTGGTATGCGCCTGTGAGGGCATAAAGGCCCGGTCAAAATCACGATAGCGGTTGACGCTCCCCTGAATGAGCGCCACTTCCACCGACTGCACACCACGGTAGATGGGCGTGCCCGCGCGCAGCTTGCGCCGGATCTCTTCCCACTTGAGCAGTTCATTCGACTCACCGTTGAGGGCTGTCCAGATGGCGCGAAACAGGTGCTGCCCGCGTGCCCGCCGGAACGCCTGCCGTGCTGAAGTCTTTGCGTCGTTAGTCATGGGCATCTGCCTCCCATTCGAGTGTGTGCACCGGGTACACATTGGTGACGGTTGTTTGCTCGTACACCTGTGTTTGCACGGTATCACGCCGGTAGACGTGTTTGTGACCATGCAGCATGACCCGGGGCTTGAACCAGCGCATCAGAGTCAGAAAACTCTTGAAGCCCGTATGTGGCAGATCGTCGCCATCGTTGATCCCGAAGGGCGGCGAATGGGCCACAAAAATATCCAGGTAGCGCCCGTAGCGTACCCGGTTGAACAACAATTTAGGGACCAACCTCGCGAAGCGCACCCACATCTCCTGATCGGTATATTGGTGGACCGCACGCGGCTTGTACCGCATCGATCCGCCTAACCCCGCCAACAGGACACCACGTTCCATAACGGTGCGCTCTTCCAGAGAGATACACCCCTCCGGACGATCAATGACACGCCCATCGGAAAGCAGCTGGCGTTTATCGTGATTGCCAAACACGTACAGCGTAGGCACGTTCAGCAGTGTCACGATGTACTCCAGATAGTAGTAGGGCAGGTCCCCGCAGCCGATCACCAGATCGGCATCGCCGTGCAGCTCACGCACGCGCGGCGAATACAATGCAGGCATGACCATGTCACTGACCGCGAGTATCTTCATCTTGCTCATCCTCACTTTAGCAGGTGGATCAGGGCATCGCAAGCGGATCGCGTAACAGCATTGTTGGATTTTTCACGCAGTGCGATGGGGAGTGACTATAGCGCACAGTGGAGCCTGAAAGAAAGGGGATGCGACAGAATCTGTCCCATCCCCGAGGTGATCAATAAGCGCGGGCGAAGTATGCCTTCCCGATGGCATCGCGGCCGGTGATCACACAGGCGGTGCCCTGCGGCAGTGGTTCTTGATCGAGCGGGAAACAGCGCGAGGTGGCTTTGGTGGCCTCCTGCACTTTGTCCTCCGCTTCAGCCGAGCCATCATAAGGGGCCAGCGCCCAATCCCCCGCCTCGAGGATCTCAACCATCTCGTCGAATGTTGCGGCCTCGTGCAGGTGCGCATCGCGGAATTCGGCTGCCTCACGCAGCATATTCTCGTGGATCGAGTCCAGCAGGCCCGTGACGGTGCTCAACATCTGGGGCCGGTCGACGAACTGCTTGCCTTCCTTGCCGGGCACGTCGCGGCGGGCCAGCGCCACCGAGTTCTTTTCCACATCCTTCGGGCCGACCTCCAACCGAACAGGCACCCCGCGCATCTCCCAATCGTTGAACTTGAAGCCCGGGTTAACGTTCTCCCGGTTGTCAAGGTGCACCCGGATACCGGCGTCTTGCAGCTCCTGTACGGCGGCGGTGATGGCCTCCATCACGTCGGATTTCTGGTCATCGTTGCGGAAGATCGGCACAGCCACCACCTGGATCGGGGCGAGGCGGGGCGGCAGGCGCAGGCCCTGGTCGTCGCCGTGGCCCATGATGATCGCGCCGACCATGCGGGTTGACAGACCCCACGAGGTCGTCCAGCAGAACTGGAGTTCGTTGTTTTCATCCAAATACTTGATGTCAAACGCTTTGGCGAAGTTCTGGCCCAGATTGTGTGACGTGCCTGACTGCAGCGCCCAGCGGTTGCGCATCATCGCCTCGATGGAGTAGGTGGCATCCGCTCCGGCGAACCGCTCCTGATCGGATTTGCGCCCCTTGATCACCGGCAGGGCTGCCTGGTCGCGCGCGAAGTCGGCGTACACATCCAGCATCTGCATGGTTTCCGCCTGGGCTTCTGCCTGGGTGGCATGAGCCGTGTGGCCCTCCTGCCACAGGAATTCCATGGTGCGCAGGAACAGCCGCGTGCGCAGTTCCCAACGGACCACGTTCGCCCACTGGTTGATCAGAAGGGGCAGATCCCGGTAGGACTGGATCCAGTTGGCGAACGCATGGCCGATCACCGTCTCCGAGGTGGGGCGCACCACCAGCGGCTCTTCCAGCTCCTTGCCGCCGCCATGCGTCACGATGGCCAACTCCGGAGCAAAGCCCTCCACGTGTTCGGCTTCCTTCTGCATAAAGCTCTGCGGGATGAAGAGCGGGAAGTACGCGTTCTGGTGGCCGGTCGCTTTGAACCGTGCATCCAACGCCGCCTGGATGTTTTCCCACAGTGCGTAGCCGTACGGCTTGATGATCATCGAGCCGCGGACCGGCGCATAATCAGCCAGATCCGCGCGCTGCACCACATCCGTGTACCACGCGTTGAAATCCTCACTCTGCGGGGTGACGCCCTGTTCTGCCATGGGTGGACCTTTCTATAGGGTATGCTCAGTATGCCCGCAGAGTGTAACGCCCCCCTGCGCTAACGCCAATCGAGCCGGTACCGGCCCCGGATGAGTTCCGGTGTGGCCGTGTACATATAGGTCACCCCATCCACAATGACGATATCCGCGTGCCCGACCCCCCAGTTGTCCGCCACATCGCCGAGCACCGGATTGCCCGGATACATCTCCCAGCGCGAATCGGGGTTGGCGGCCCGCGCGAAGCCCAGTGCGAACTGGTTGTCCCGCCCGATGCCGTTGTTGCTCGGACCACGGATGCCCTCATAGGCCATGTAGAACAGGCCACCCACCTGAACCACATCCGCCGAGGTGACAAACCGGAAATCGAAGTAGGGGTTGGCCGCCCCGCCGCCCGCATCAAGCGGGCCGTACTCCCGCGCTCCGTCGATCAGGGTGGTTGTTGCGCAGTCATAAAAAGTGGACTCGTTGTACGTGTAGCGACACCCTAGATGGGCTGGGTTCTGGCCCAGGCCGAAGAAGACATAGATCCGGTTGTTGGCTCGCACGATGCCCGGTGGCCCACCGGCCATGCAGTCATAGCTGTGCTGGAAGAAGGGGTGCGGGCCGATGATCGCTTCCGGGCGGTTGCATTCGCCCTGCCAGATGCCCGTGCCCGGCACAACCTGTGCTTTGGTCCAATGGGTGCCGTTCCATGATGTGCTGAGCCATGCAGCGGCATCATGCTCTTAGACCATTAGCCAGAGCCCTTTGGCCTGCCTGAGCACTCGCGGATACTGCTGCTGGTAGGTGTGGTCGGCAGTGGTGCATGGGCAGGTCTGGCAGGGGAGCAGACAGGTGGCCTGCGGCATACTGAAACTGTGGCCGCCATCCGTGCTGACCCAGCGCGTCACGCAGCCGGGGAAATCGACCGTGCCGCCACAGGAATCGCGCACACCTGCTGACTGCGTGCTTGCGTGTAGATAGGACCAGAACTCGCCGCTGCCCATATAGATGGTATCCGACTCGCCGACCGGCAGGCCGGTGTTTGGGACCTCAAGCACCCAGCGGGCCTGCCCGGCCCAGAAATTCGCCAGCGAAGGCGGCGGCAGCGGCGTGGGGGTCAGTGTGGGCGTCGGGCTGGCTGTGGCTGTGGCGGATGGCGTGGCACTGGGTGTGAACGTCGCACTCGGCGTGTAGGTTGGGCTTGGCGTAAACGTCAGGCTCGGCGTATAGGTGATCGACGGTGTATAGGTGATCGATGGCGTGTAGGTTGTGCTCGGCGTCAATGACGGCGTGATCGTCGGCTGCCGCGTGCTGGCCGCCTGTTCGATGGGCGTGGCTGTCGGCACCTCAACCGTGACAACCGTTGGGGTTGGGGAGGTGGTTGGTACCGGCGCTGGAGCAGGGCTCAGCGTGGCAATAGGTTGCGGCGTGACGGGTGCCGCTGTGCACCCCACCATCAGGACGATAAGAACCAGCCAGGGATAATGCTTCACGTGCCTATCTTACCCGCCGATCACGGGCCCTTGCAATGGATCTGGCCGTGGGGATGGCCATTTGGCCTATTGCGTCGCGTGTTAGAATGCGCTACGTTCTTAACATTGACGGAAATTTAAAACAGCCCGTCATATCTAGTTTAGAAAAGGAGAGCAGCTAACCGCTATGGCCAACTTTACAATGGAACGCCACCAGTCCCTGCCCGCGGTGATCGTATCCTATACACCCGAGTTCAGTGCCCATGATGAAATAGTCGCCAACGTTGAAGCCATAACTCAGATCCTCGATCAGCAGACCGCACCGGTGTTCTTGATCTCGGATGCAAGCTCGGTTAAGAACATTTCAATCCAAGATCTTATCGAGACTATCAACTTCATCGCCCGCGGCGGCAATACCTTGATGGATCATCCCATGCTTGACCTGGTCATCGTGGTGACCACCGGTGAGGTGGTCAAAATGTCGGTGGAAGGGATGAAGAGTCCCCTGTTCGGCAGCCGTCGTGTCCGGGTCGCCTCCACGCTGGAAGAGGCGCTGGCTGTCGTGGCCGAGGAGTCTGTGCACACCGACTGAGCGAGAGTCAACTTGCCGGATCAACCGTACTGCGAGTAATCTGATATCTGTACATCTGACTCGCACAGGAAGATATCCATGCGCAAGACTCTTTTCATCGCTCTACTCACAGCCCTGTTGGTCAGCCCGTTTGCTCCGGCTGCCGCCCAGGGCTGCACTTATACCGTCCAGCCTGGCGATACCGTGATCGGCATCGCCTCACAGTTTGGCCTGCAGCCGTGGGAGCTCCAGGAACTCAACCAGGAGCAGTACCCCATCTGGGAGACGCTGGGCGTTGGTTGGGTGCTCATCGTGCCGTGTGACGGTGGTGGGGCCCCGCCGCCCCCATCTGACGACCCCACC
>JAADYX010000344.1 GCA_010092885.1 Chloroflexota bacterium
ATGTGTATAAGAGACTGGAACAGCGCCTGTACTCCGGCGAGGTGACGAACCCGCGCGAGCTGACCGAACTCCAAGAGAAAGTCGAGGAGCTGCGCCGCCGCCACGCCGAGTTGGAAGAGCCTCAGGTTGAAGCTCAGCTCATGCTCGAAGGCGCTCGAGAAGCCGTCACAACGGCTGAGGCGGACCTGAAGAGCGTGCGTGAGAAGCATGCCGACAGCCTTGGCGCGCTAACCGACGAACAGGCAGAACTCGAGGAACGGCTTGACGCCCTTGGACAGGAGGCGCACGAGACCCGCGACAAGATCGCCGACGAACACCTTGAGCTCTATGATGAGCTGTACCGGCTCAAGGGGGGGCGCGCGGTTTCCGACCTGGAACACAGCATCTGCACGGCCTGCGGCATGCAGATCACCACGCGCACCGAACAGATGATCCGGCGCGGCCGGGTCACGCAATGTCCGAACTGCGGACGCATTCTAGCGAGTTAAGGTGCCATGTCTCCCATTGTATTCGTCGCCATCGGATTCGCCATAGCGATCGGGCTGGGTGTGCTGGTCTACACGCAGCGAGAACGCCTTATGGCTTTGCGCAGCACAGCCGAGGACCGTGTCGCTACGACACGGGCCAGCCTGACCGCTTCACTGGATGAACGCTACCGGTCCGCACTGGCCGAGATGGCGAACAAGCTGCACCTGGCCGGGCACCTGATTCCTCTCGAGGCGGTTGCTGTCGCACCCCGCTTCTACACTCTGCCGGAGCCTTTCGACCCGATCAATACCGAGGAACCGGTCAGCTTCAGCCCGTTCGTTCTGCTGCCGACCATCCCGGATTTTCCCCAGTATCGGGCAAACTATAACATCCCCCAGATGAGTCTGGACAATCTTCTGGCCGGGCCGCAGCGCACCGCGATCCTGGGTGCGCAGGGCAGTGGCAGAACGGTCGCACTGGCCCTGCTGGCCATTCACGCCGCTGAAGCCGACACCGACCACCTGCCGGTGTACATCCACCTGGGCGATATGTCCCTGCCCGAGGATGCCAGCTCGCTCGACCCGATCCGCCCCCTGCTGGCCGCTGCACAGGCGCGCCTCAAGTTCATAGCGGGACGTGCTTTGGTGGCGATCCAATCCGAGTTTGTCGAAGGCCGCGGCCTGATCCTGATCGACGGGTGGGACGATCTCACCAAAGCGGATCGACAGCGCGCGCTGAACTGGCTGCGCGGCTTCCTCGATGTGTACCCGGAGAGCCAGGTCATCATGGCCGGACCGGTGCAAGGCTGCAGGCCTCTGCTGGAATTGGGCTTCGCGGCGGCGTATATCTCACCCTGGAACGACGCCGATATGCGCGCGCTTGTGCGCCTGTGGGCCGAGCACTGGCCGGCGATCGGCAAGCGGCGGCGCGAACCTGCCGCCCCACCCAGCAGTGACCTCACGCAGCAGGCGGCTTTCAACGTCCGCGGCCTGCCGCCCATCGATCTGACGTTGAAGATCTGGGCAGCGTATGCGGGTACAGCCAGCGGCTCCGACCGGTTGGGCTGGTACCAGGCCTACATCGACCGCATTGTGCCCGACAACATCTATCAATCCGTGCTCGAGCAGCTCGCATTGGAACTGCACAACACGCCGGGCAAGGACACTATTGATCTGACGGAGGCCACAGCCCTGTTCAACCAGGCCCGTGAGATGGCCCCCGAGGCACCGACCATGTCCCCGCCGGATGTGCTCTTTGCCGCCAAACAGACCACCCTGCTCACCGAACGCACCCGGTCGCGGCTGGGCTTCACCCATCCACAGATGCGGGCGTACCTGGCCGCGCGGGCGCTGGCTGACGCCCCGTTCCGTACATCAGTGGCGCAAGACACACCCAACAACCGCCTGCTGATGCCCTTCCTGGCCGGTACGCAGGATATTACCACATACGTTGACAACCGGTTGGAGGGCCCGCAGACACTCGGCGGGGGATCCCTGCTGCAGATGGCCCTATGGATGCGTGGTGCACCATCCGATGCGCCCTGGCGCGCCGATGTGCTCCGGCAAATTGCAAGGGTTTTGTTAGACGAGGGCAAGGTCTTCCCGGTGCTGCGCGAGCGGGCGATGGCGGCGTTGGTTGCCAGCCGTGACCCGCTGGCCATCGACCTGCTCGAGCGCGGCCTGAACCACGCTGACGGCACAGTCCGCATGCTGTGCTGCTTTGGCCTGGGTGCCCTCGGTGACCCGGACAGCGTGATCCCGCTGGGCCGCGCGCTGGAAGACGACAACGCAGCTGTCGGGATCGCCGCCACGCTGGCGCTGTGTGCGCTCAACGACAGTACCGCCCTGAACTACATCATCCAGACCTTGGTGGCGGGCAGTGAGATCGCGCGGCGGGCGGCAGCCGAGTCGCTGGCAACCAATCTGGCGGGTGAAGGCTATGAGATCCTGCGGGATGCGACTGAAGAGATCGACGCGGGCACGCGGCGGGCCGCACTCTACGGGCTGGAGCGAGTCGGGCCGGTGACGTGGGTGATGGATGCGGTCAAAGATATGATGCTGCACGATTCGGACTGGCTGGTGCGTTCCGCCGCGACCGATACCTTCGAGCGGTTGGAGGCGGGCGAGAAACCCATACCGTACATCCCCCCCACCCCGGCGGATACCAAGTGGATGACCGGGTGGCTTGCCAAGCAGAGCGTCGATCCGGGGCGTGGGCCGCAAGCCATTGACCAGATGATCCGTATGTTGCAGGAAGCTGACGAACCCCGCCAGCTGGCCGCCGCCGAGTCGTTGGCGCTGCACGGCAGCCCCCAGGCCATCCTGCCGTTGTACGAACGTCTGCGCAACCCTCACCCTGAGATCCGCGATGCCGCCTACCGGGCATTGGTCCGGGTGGAGCGGGCCGTGGGCCACAACCTGCCCGGGGTGACGTAGTAGGAGGACCACATGACCGAAGCAAACCAGGACACTTACCGCACAGAAAGCCGGACGATGCCCCTGCTGCTGGCCAACCTGATCTCGATACCGCTGTTTGTGATCATCATGGTTGGCTCATTCGCGCTGTTCGGCACGGTGCGCGGCTACGACGCACTTGACCGGGGCGTGGATGTGGCGTTCAATTCGCTGCTGATCGCGCTGGTCGTGTTCATCGCGAGCATCGTGGTGCATGAGCTGCTGCACGCGGCCGGATGGATCGCCTTCGGCGGTGTGTCGTTCGACAAGATGAAATTCGGGTTCAAGAGCCTGACACCTTATGCTCACTCGCAAGCGCCGATGCCCGCCGGTGGCTATCGTATCGGGACGGCGCTGCCCGGCCTCGCCCTGGGATTGGTGCCGCTGCTTGTCTCCCTGCTGATCGGCAGCGGTGTGCTCGCCGTTTATGGCGCGGTGATGCTGGCCGCCGCCAGCGGCGATCTGATGGTGCTGTGGATGCTGCGCGATGTCCCCGGCAAGGTGCTCGTGCAGGACCATCCCAGTGAAGTCGGGTCACAGGTGCTCTGGCCTGCCACTGAGTGAATGGCCAGCCTCACCGGCGGGCCTCACCAATCGCGACGATGGCGCGCGCATTGAGTTGCTGAACGGTATCCCCTAGGAAGTTCGAGACCCACAGGCTTTCGCCATCCCATGTCAGCGCTTGGGAGAAGGTCCGCACGGGCACGCTGGCCAACACGACATGATTGGTCGTATCGATGAGCTGCACAATGCCCAACCCGGCACCAACCGCCCACAGATTCTGGCCGTCCCACAGCACATCGGCGGGAGAGGTCGCAACCTCCACCGCTGCCAACACAGCGCCGCTGTCCGGATCGATGCGCATGAGGGTATTGTCGCCGCGGTTGGCCACCCAGATCGAGGAGCCATCCCATTCCAATGCGCTCGGATCCGACCCAACCGCAATAGGGTCGCTGAGAGTACCTGTCTCCGGCGTATAGGCCTGAAGGGTGCCATCACCGGCGTTCGCGACCCACAGTTCGCCGCGCGCCTCGATCCACAGCAGGTCAGCCGGTTCGGAACCCACAACCACCGCCTCAGTAACGGCCCCAGCGGTCACGTCCAGCCTTTGCAGGCGATTGTCACCGGTGATGGCTACCCACAGCGAGGAGCCATCCCAAGCCATGGCACCAGGACTGGTACCTACTGTGATCTCGTTCTGCACGAAGCGGCCTTCCGTGCTGATCTGCTGGATGGTGTTGTCGCTGGCATTGGCTACCCACAGCGATCCCTCAGCCAGCAGCAGGTTGCCAGGGAACCCGCCGACCGCCACCGTTTCAACCGATGCATCCGCCGGATCGACGAACATCACGGTGTTGTCGCGCGTGTTGCCGACCCACAGACCGGCCAGGGTGGCATCATACACAACGGGCAGCGGGCGGTCGCCAACGAGAATGATCTGGTCGATAGCGCTGACTTCCGGCTCAATGCGCTGGATGCGATTCGTATCGGCGATGGCCACCCAAAGGCTTTCACCGTTCCAGGTGAGGTCAAAGGGACCGGCCTCCATCTGCTGCGTGAGGATGACCTCGTTGGCCAGCGGGTCTATCTGCTGGAGGGTGCTGTCGTTTTCCAACGCGATCCACAGGCTGACCCCGTCATAGGTCAGGGCACGGGGGCGCGTGCCGACCGGAATTGTCGCGGTGATGGACGCCGTTTCGGCATCGATGCGCTGCACGGTGTTGGCGTCATAGTTGGCCGACCACAGCACGCCATCCTGGTAGAGCAGGGCAAACGGCCCATCATCGATGCCGTCAATCGTCGCGGTGACAGCGGCCAGCTCCGGATCGACGCGCTGGATGCTCGGGCCGCCCTGTGACGCGACCCACATATGGGTGCCATCCCACGCCAGCGCCACGGGCAGATCGCCGACGTTAACGCTGCTGACAACCTCGCCGCGCTCCGGGTCGAACTGCTGCACGGTGCCGTCGGTCTCGGCTGCGATCCACAGGATGCCGCGTTCGGGTTCCCAGGCGAGGGCGACGGGTTTGTCGCCCACCGGGAACGGCTCGGAGATCGCAAGGGTCTCTGGATCCATCCACTGGATGGTGTCATCATCGCGGTTGGCGACCCACATGCGCGTGCCATCCCAAGCCAGCGCCACGGGCCGCGAACCGACCCCCCAGGTGCGGTCCACCGCGCCAAGCACCGGATCGACGCGCTGCACGATATCCACATTGGCACCGACTGTCCATGCGTAGGCACCATCCCACGTGACAGTCACCGGACCGTTGGCCACACCCACGACACCGGTATCCTCAAAGATGCGGATGAGCTCCTCTTCAGCCTCCTCCAGCTGACCGGCGGCCTGCTCGGCGGCAGCAGCCGCGGCTGCCTCAGCGGCGGCCGCGGCTGCCGCTGCATCCTCCGCTTCGGTGCGGGCGGCCTGCGCGGCATCGAGTTCAGCCTGTTCCTGTATGGATAGAGTCTGCTGGGCGTCGAGCGTCACTTGGGAGATATTGATCTGGTCGGTGGCTTCGCTGGCGGTGCGCGTCGCACCGATGGCGATGATCGCCATCACAACCGCCACAGCTACCAGGAGCACCACGCCACCCACACTGGCCACAAAACGCGCCCGCTGCCGAGCCAACTGTTGTTGGCTCTTCTCGATCAGTTCGCGCTCTTCATCGCTCACGCGGATCGAGTCGAGGTGCAGTTCCACAATAGCGAGTTCGTCCGCGCTGAGGAGTGTGCCATGCTGGCGATAGGTCTCGGCTTCACGATGGAGCAGTTCCTCAGCGGCTTTGCGCGCCTGCTCCCCCTCGTCGAGTTCGATACGTTCCAGCAGATAGTCATGGGCGAGCTCAAAGCCGAGCTGGCCCTCCTCCTCGCCAAGCTCGGCGGTACGCAGCAGGCGACCATCCAGCAGGGTGTTGAGCACGCTGTTGACCACAGCCCGCTCCACATCGCGCAGCGCCAGTTCCTCCGCGATATCGGCCCGGGTGCGCAGCACGCGGCGACCATCGGACGTAATGAGCGCCTGGAGCACCATCTTCGCCGCGCCGCGCTGGTCGGCGGGTACCTGCCGCTTGATCACACGGTCGAGGTGGCTGCGCAGGATGCCGCGCGTCTGCCCGGCCTCCTCGTACATGGCGGCGGTGATGACCTTATCATCGGGGCCGAGCGCCTCATACAGAGCAGAACACACCAGCTGGAGCTGCGGCGGC
>JAADYX010000345.1 GCA_010092885.1 Chloroflexota bacterium
ACCCATCTACACCGATCTGATGGCTACAGTTACCAGAAAGGAGCGGGCGTTCCTCCCCATGGCTAAAGCCAGGGGTATCCACGCCTGAATTTTCGATGACAAGACGCATCGTGCTGTGCATGGGCGCATACTGCAACCACGGCGGGGATGCCGAACCGCTGCATGATATCATGGTGGAAGCGCTCGGGCAGCCGTGCCCAGCGTTCATGGCGCGCGGCGACCACTGGGAGATCGCCAACTGCCTGAGTATGTGCGGCGCGGGGCCCAACCTGGTGATCTACCCGGAGGACCGGGCCATTAACGGGCTCACCCCGGAGAGCCTGCGCGCCGCTCTAAACGATTTGCATGGCTAGTGGCCGGCCCTAGAGCCGCTTGACAAGCTCCATACCCAACGCCCCGGCGATACCGGCGATCAGTGCGGGCACGAGCACCGCTTCGATGTTGGTGGTGGTGAAAGCGCCCGAACCCAACACAACGGGCAGTACCAGGCTGGCGACGACCATCAGCACGGCAGCGATGATCCCCGCCATCGAACCGCCGATCAGGCCAACGACGATGTTCTTATCGTTCGGGTTGCGTGCCGAAAAGTGAACGCCAGCGAACAGCGTCGCGAAGCTGGCCAGGTCCAGCCCCTCAATGCCGACCTGCGGCAGCAGTGGCACCAGTTGAACGATCACGAGCAGCACTATAGCCAGCACGCCCCAGATGAGGCCCGCCTTTAACACCAGTCTGAGATCGAGTGTCATGGTCATTCCCCTCCAATGATGGTGTGGATCACGCACCCATTGTCGGTCTAAACCCGACTGTGGTCAAGTCAGCAGCGAACCGTGTTCTCGCGAAAACAAAAAAGCCCCCACGCGGAGGGCTTGTCTTTTCAGCGGATGGCCTCAGGCATAGACCTCTTCGTCACGGCGCGGCTTTTTGCGTCCGGAGCGCAGCAGGATGCCCAGCACAATCTGCGTGACCCCGAACATAATGGCATACAGGCCGATCATCCAGACGAGGCCAACGGCACCCGGTCCAGGGAACAGGAAGAGCAGGACACCGAGTGCTATCGAAAGCACACCGGCGATGGCCAGCAGCCACTCGCCTTCGATCTCGTTGCGCAGCCGGATCGCACCCGCGATCTCGATGATGCCGGTGATAATCGCCCAGGCCGCGATGAAGATCAGCAGCACAAAGGCGGTGATGTTCGGCCAGATGAAGGCCAGCACACCGGCCACAATGCCGACGATGCCTTCGATAATGCCCAGCCACCAGCGGTCATTGGTGCCGCGCGCCTGAAAGCCGGTAATCGCAGAGAGTACGCCGTCAATCACGGCATAGGCTGCGAACATGAAGACCAGTGCCAGCAGCGTAATACCCGGCAGCACCAGCGCCAGGATGCCGAAGATGATGGCGGCCACACCGCGCAGCACCGGCACCCACCAGAAGCGAGAGAGTGTATCGATCATAGAACAGAGCCTTTCGTAGTGTGTGTATCGAACTGTCCCTATCATGCGCCATCGCTGTTAGACGGCGGTCGGTGGCGCATAAAATCTGTCTCAACGCGGTTTATGTGACGCCGATCACATGCCGCCATGACCGCAGGCACTTTCGCCAGCACCGCCTAGATCATATTATTAAGGAAGTGCTGTCGCATCGCGGCAGCCTGTGCGCCTAATGTACGGTGTAATCATGGAGAGAACTATGCGGAAGTCCATTCTTGTTCTGGTTGTTCTGGCTGCCGCCACGCTGGCTTGTGGCGAGGCCACCGAGCTGCCATCGACGGTTCCTGTAACAGAACCATCCAGCGCAGAAACCACAGAAGAAGTGCCTCCAACCGCCCCGGTTGCAACGCCGGCCAGCGGTGTCGAGGCGACGCCGGCCTATCCGACATTGGCCCCCATCGTGACGCCAGGCGCAGAGGGTCCGACTGTCCCCCCGCCGCCCGGAGCCGGCGACGTGTGGGATGGGGTCGAGGCGGCTGTTGATGCGTCTCCACTGGAGCAGATCGTCCTGATGGTCGGCACGGATGAGGGCACCGTGTTCGTTGCACGCAAAGGCATCGCCACCGAGTTCATCGCCGTGCCCATTGCGTCTTCCACCAAGTGGCTGACCGCTGCCACCGTCCTACGCTTGGTGGAGCAGGGCGAGATGTCGCTCGATGACAACCCGCAGGACTACATCGACTGGTGGACCGGTGACCCAGCCGATCCGCGCAGCCGGATCACGCTCGGCCAGCTGCTGTCCATGACGGCGGGGTTCTGGGGTGAGCCGTTGTGCGTCTGGGCGGATGGTGACCCTGACGAGTGTGCGCGCAATGTGTACAATATCTGGCACATCTACGATCCGGGGAGCACGTTCTTCTACAGCTCAAGCCATATGCACATCGCCGGTTTGATTGCCGCTGAGGCGACCGGCCTGGGCTTCAACGACATCTTCCGCCTGGAGCTCGCCGATCCCTTGGGCATGTCCATCGATGCCGGGTATCTGTATCCCAGCACCAACAATCCGTTCATGGCGGGCGGTGCGAGCATGAACGCAAATGACTATATGCTCTTCCTGGAAGCCCTCTACACCGGCCAGATCCTTGCTGACTCAACGGACATCATGTACCAGGATTGGACCGCCGATCCAGTGGCTCTGGCGTACTCGCCGGTGCAGTCGCTTACCGAGTGGCACTACGGTCTCGGCACGTGGCGTGAGTGCCCCGCGGAGACATGGCTGGAAAGCTGCAGCGAGCTGCGTATCGTTTCCAGCGGCGGTGGGCTGGGGTGGTTCCCGTGGATCGACTATGAGAACGGTTACTACGCATTGATCGGGCAGGTCGAGGGGGATTTGGGCGAGTCATTTCTGCTTGCTGCCGCCGTGCGGCCGATGATCATCGAGGCACTCGAAGCTTTGGAGTAACGCAAGCACGGCAGCAAAACGCCGACCCGCTGTGGGTCGGCGTTTCAATTCAGTGGCAGGTGCCGCATGTGCACGGCGGCGGATCGGGATCCGTGCCAGTGACGAGTTCGTAGGTGCGCGGCATTGTCGCAATGAACGGGCATCCGGGGGCACTATGGCACATGTGGCAGCTGTTGGCGAACCCTACCTCCCGGATTCGGCCTTTGCGCACCCAGAAGGTAAGCATATCTTCCAGCAGGGCGGGCGGCGTGTTCAGACGGCGAGACATCTGTGCTACGGTCAGCGATCCGCCCGCTTCCTCGAAAGTGGTCAGTACGTCACGAAGTGTGGCAGTCATGATGCTATCCTAACCCCAGCAGCAGGCCGCCCTGGTAGACGACCACCGCCGCCGCCCACGCGATCAACAGGGAGTAGCCGGTCTGTATGAGCATCCACCGCGTGCCGAATTCGTGGCGCAAGGCCGCCAGGGTTGACATACAGGGCACATACAGCAGCACGAACGCACAGAAGGCCACCGCCGTCAGCGGCGTAAATGACGCCATCAGCGCACTCTGGAGGCCCGTTGTGGCGTCTTCATCGCCAGCCGCACCCAGGAAGTTCGCTTCCGCCAGGGTGACCCCCGGGATGATGTTCACGGTGCGCGGCACAATGTTGACCAGCTCCTGCACGGTCAGCACGGTCGCCTCGCCAAAGCCAACTGCTATGGTCTGCAGGTCTTCCACAACGGTTGGCAGAACCGTCTCGCCGCCCTCGTCAGCACCCAGATAGATCTGGCTCATCGTGCTGATGACGACCTCTTTGGCCACCAATCCGCTGACCAGCGATCCGGCTGCTTCCCAGTCGCCGAAGCCCGCCGGGCTGAACACCGGGGCTGCCACCCGGCTGACGCTCGCGAACAGGCTGTCTTCGGTCGGCACATCGTTGAACTGTGCGCCGCCGCGTACCGGGATGGCCGTCAGCAGCCATACCGCCATCGACGCGATCACGATGGTCGTGCCCGCCCCCTCGATGAAGCCTTTCGTCCGGTCCCACGTCTGCCGCAGAACGGTTCGCATATCCGGCAGGCGGTAGGGCGGCAGTTCCATCACGAAGGGCTGCGGCGGCTTGTTCTTGAAGACGGTGTGCTTCATGGCGAGGCCGGTGATCAATGCCACACCGATCCCCAGCACGTACATGCCGAAGACTAGGCTGCCGCTCATCGTGCCGAAGAACGCCGCCCCAAACAGGACGTACACCGGCAGGCGTGCGCCGCAGCTCATGAAGGGCACCAGGAAGCCGGTCAGGCGGCGGTCGTCCTCATTGGCCAGGGTGCGCGTGGCATATACCGCCGGAACGGAGCACCCAAACCCGACCATCATCGGCAGGAAGCTCTTGCCCTGCAGGCCCATCGTCCGCATGACCCGGTCCATCACGAAGGCCGCGCGCGCCATGTAACCGCTGTCTTCCAAAAGGCCCAGCGCGATGTACAGCGACATCAGCACGGGCACGAAGACCAGCACGCCGCCCACGCCCGCGATCAGGCCGTCGATCAGCAGGGCGGCCAGCCATGACTCGCCCAGCCCGACCACGTTCAGCAGGCCCTGTGCCCAATGTGTAATCGGCCCGCTGAACACGCCATCCACAAAGTCCAGGAAGGGCGCGCTCACGTTCGCCGTGATCTGGAAGACGACCCACATCATCAGCATGAAGATCGGCACGCCCCAAAGGCGATGCGTCAGAATCCGGTCGACTTTGTCAGAAAATGTCTGTGGCGCGACATCAGGCCGGGTGAGTACTCCATCGAGCAGTGTGGCGATGGTCTGGTAGCGGCTGTCAGCGATGATCACATCAGCCTCGTCACCCGCCTCAACCATGACCTGTGCGGCATAGTCGCCTGCCGCATCGATGGCGGGCTGGGCCGCCGTCACGCCTGTGTCGCCCTCCAACAGCTTGATCGCCCGCCAGCGGGGGTTTTCCTCCGGGATGTGGGCGGCCACGGCTTCAATCGCGGCCTCCACGGCGGGCGGATAGGTCACCGGGCTGCCGGGTGCTACCAGCTCCTGCCCGATGGCGGCCTTCAGCTCATCGAGACCAATGCCCCGGCTGCCGACCATCTCCACCACCGGGATGCGCAGCCGCTGTGAGAGCGCTGCCGTATCCACCGTGATACCCCGGCGCGT
>JAADYX010000346.1 GCA_010092885.1 Chloroflexota bacterium
AGAGTCGCCCAGCCAGTAACCCAGGTACAGATCGCCGATCAGAGTATAGTCGCCGCGGTCGATGTCGGCGATCATCTTGGGCAGGTAGGGGATATCGCCGGTGTTGTACATCGCCAGGAAGACCTCGCTCAGCAGGTCGTAGCCGGTCAGCGTGTAGTCGATCGTCTCGTCGTACTCCGGGTCGTAAGCGGTGAAGTCCACGGGGTTGTCTTCCAGCTCGACCAGCAGCCGGTAGAAGGTCTCGCGCAGATCGGGGTACGCGGCGCTGCAGGCCGGGTCAGCGGCGCAGCCATCCAGCAGCACATCAAAGGCGCGCAGGGTGTTGACCCCCTGTTCGGTGTAGGCGTCCACCTCGGGCGGATAGGGCGAGTCGAGCACCACACTGCGGATGCCGCCCGCCGCGCCGTGGTCGCGCATCAGGGTGAGGGCCAGGCGCGTGCCGTAGCTCACCCCGACCACATTCCACTCGGCGATGCCCAGCGCCTGCCGCAGCATCTCGACATCCGCCGCCGACTCCGCGCTGTTGAACGCGGCCAGGTCGATGCCTTCGCTGCGCAGGCGGCGGTAGCAGCGGTCCACCGCGTTGGATTGCCCCTCCTCTTCCTCCGGGCAGTTGAGCGTCGGGCTGGAAAAACCCGTGCCGCGCTGGTCGATCAGGATCACGTCGCGGGTCTGCACGTAGGGCGTCGCCAGCCAGATGTCGACCTCCCAGATGGCGCTGCCGCCCGGCCCACCGGCCAGATACACGATCGGGTCCGGGGCGCGGTTCGGTGACCGCAGGATGGCCACCGCCAGTTCCAGCGTGGGGCCATCGGGGTTGGCGTGGCGTTCGGGCACGGTCAGCGTGCCGCAGTCGATGTCGTACGCGCCGAACTCAAACGGGCACGGCCCCGGTGTGAACGCGCCCGTGCTGGGGGGCGGGTCAGCTGGTGCGGCGGGGGCAGGCGGGTTGGCATCGGTTTTGGGTGCGCCTGGCTCCCCGGCGAGGGTCGGCGCGCACACGCAGGCCGCAGCGGCCAACAGCAGCACCGCCGCTCCGATCAGGATGGGTCGGTTGGGCATGGTCATCTCCTGGTTGTTATGCACGGCGTAATCGTGCCACAGATCCGGGGTGGGCGCTAGTTGGCTGCCCGGGCGGCACGCAAGGTGTCAGGGCGTGTAACCGATCACGAGGGCGACAGCGGCCACGATGTCCTCCAATTCATCGGCGGTGACTTCCCCGATTTTCTCGTTGAAGCGCGCAGTGGAAACCGATTTCACCTGGGAGGCATCGGCACCGGATTCTTTTGTCAGGCCATTCGCGGGTGAAGGGGAGAGACGAAGCATCCAGATGGTTTTGGTGTGGCTGGGCTTCCACCCGATGAGCGGCACCACTATCTTGAGGCTATGGCGCCCCATGCCGGGTGCCGTGATCACCACTGCGGGGCGCGTTTTCTGGATCTCCTGCCCGGTGGAAGGGTCAAAGCTGACCCACCAGATTTCGCCCCGCTGTGGATCGCCTGATGGCCTACTCGACAATGTCGTCCTCGCCAAAGGCTTCAAGCAGTTCTACATCGTCTTCGTCGTATGTGGCTGTGGCCTCGGCAAGCAGCCGCTGACGCTCCTCGGGTGGCAGCCGCATCAGGTCACGTGGCGACAGCGGCTGATCGGCGGGTGGGGGCAGGCAGCCCGGGCACAGATCGTTCGCCTGTGCCCGGCTGATGATGCCCTCGGCATGGGCACGCAGCACCATCTGCCGTAAACGTGTCGGGGTCTCTTCCGCCTTAAAGAGAGGGGGCTCACCCTTGCGCCAACCACGCCTACTCATCTCCGCCCACAGCCGTTGGCTCATTGCACGGCTGATAATGTCCAGGTCGGCTGCCCGGTAGACCCATCCGGCGATGCTCAGGCCGTATATCTGTTTCAGCAGGGCGAGCTCTTCGAGATCAACATGCCGGCGGCGGTCCCCCAACTCCCTGCGGGCGGCAGAGGCGGGAACCAGGAACGCGCCCGCAAATCGATTCGCGAACGCCTCTACCGATTCATGGTGGTTCGTTGAGTCATCCATGAGCAAATGCGCCAGTTCATGGGCCAGGCTGAAGCGCCTGCGGTCAACCGGCATTGCCAGGTTGAGCACGATCACCGGGCGGATGGCGTCGATCCAGCCGCTGAGCCCATCGAACCGTACGTCAGGTGCGTTTTGCTCACCGAAGACCACGCCCCCTTTGCTCTCGATGAGTGTGGTGACATCGTCCAACGGCTGCTCCCCCAGCGACCAGGCCACCCGGACTGACATGGCGAGATCGTCGGCGGCCTCGACGTCATGGATGGGCTGCCGGGGTGGCAGCGCCTCGATGTGCTCAACTGCCAGGGCTTCAGCCAACGTGACATACTGCTCGGCATAGGCTTCTGCGCGGTATTGAATACCCTCGCGCGCCCTCTGGCCAAGGCTCGAACGGCTGCGGTAGCCCAACCAACTGACCTGTATCTGCGGTTCGCGGAGGAAATAGGCGGGGTTCCGATCGAGGGCCTGGGCCAGTTTCATGATGATCGACGCGGTGGGCTCGCTCCGGCCATTCTCGTATTTTGAGATAACCTGCTTGGTCATGTGCAGCGCGTCTGCCAGCTGCTCCTGAGTGAAGCCCGCAGCCAACCGTGCCTGCCGGATGCGCTCTGCGATCATGTGATCTCCTTCGTCCAGCCGTTGACTTGTCCCCCTATTTTACCATATAAGTCAACGAACTATCGTGCCACAGATCCGGGGTGGGCGCTAGTGTAATAAATGGGTGCCTTTCGCCTTATAAAGGAGTAGAGGAGATGCCGTGTTTGAACAATGGTACCAGCACGACAGCCACCGGCTGTTTAACTACATCGCCTACCGCGTCAGTGACCGCGCCACCGCCGAAGATCTGATGGCGCAGGCCTGCGAGAAGGCCGTCCGGCACCTGGACCAATACGATCCGGCGCGCGGCACCATGAACGCGTGGATGTTCGGCATCGGGCGGGAGGTCCTGCGCGATCACTTCCGGCGGGTGGGGCGCCTGCCACTTATGGTGCCGCTGGCCGACCAACCGCCCGTGATCAGCAGGGGGGCCACGCCGGAAGAACGCGCCGAGCGTGCCGACCAATTCCGGCGGGTGATGGCCCACATGAACCGGCTCAATCCAGACGAACAGGAGGCCGTCGCGCTGCGCTACGGCGGCGACCTGACCTACAAGGAGATCGCCGCCCTGCTGGGCACAACCACCAACCGGGTCGGGGTGCTGCTGCACCGCGCGATCAACAAGCTGCGCGAGGCGCTGCTGGCAGAGGAGGCCGAAAATGACTGACATCGACGAGATCCTGCGTGGTGCCCGCTATGACTTTCCACCCGGCTTTAAGGCGGAACTCTACGAGCGGCTGCACACCCCGATGCCCGAACCCAAACCCAGCTGGATGCCCCTGGCTCTTTCCCTTGTGCTGGTGACGGTGATCGCCGGTGTGGCGTTGGTCCTGGTTGGGCAGCAGCCTGCCCAACCGCCCCTCAGCTATGCTCCGCCCGATCTGCGCGCGGGCCTGAATGTGGTTACCGCAGAGCGCATCGGGGCAATCCCAGCCGGAACGCGGGTGCACATCCTATATG
>JAADYX010000046.1 GCA_010092885.1 Chloroflexota bacterium
ATCCATGCAGCAGTGATCACGGGGGCAGGGCGGGCCTTTTCGGCGGGTGGCGATCTGGGGCTGGTCGAAAACGCCTACCGTGACTACAACGAGATCGTGCGCATCCTCAATGAGGCACGCGATCTGGTATACAATATGCTGCACTGCGATACACCGATTATTTCCGCGATCAATGGGGCGGCGGTCGGTGCCGGATTGGTGATTGCGCTGCTGGCCGACATCAGCATTGCGGCGGAAGATGCCCGCCTGGCAGACGGGCACGTCCGGATGGGGGTTGCCGCCGGGGACCATGCCGCCATTATCTGGCCGCTGCTGATTGGTATGGCCAAATCGAAATACTACCTGATGACCAGTGACTTCATCGATGGGGTGGAGGCCGAACGTCTTGGGTTGGTTAGCCACTGTGTCCCCGCTGATGAACTGCATGACCGCGCGATGACAATCGCTGCGGACATCGCTACCGGGCCACGGCATGCCATCAAGTTCACCAAGCGCGCTCTCAACCAATGGTTGCTGCAGGCTGCCCCAATCTTCGACCACTCGCTGGCTTTGGAGATGCTCGGCTTTTTCTCAGAGGATATGATGGCCGGTGTTGAAGGAGTTCGTCAGAAGAAACGGCCTGACTATCCTTCCAATAGTGAGGAAAGCGAGTTCTAACACGCCGCTAGGGTGTGTCGCCCTCCGGTTTTGCTTCTGGCCGGACACCGGGATCGGTGGGCGCACGCAGCGTCGTCCATGCGAAGCCGCCCGCACTGATCGCGGCCATGACAACCAGAGCCACGAACTTGTAGATCTGTGACGGAATTATCAACGAGAGTCCACCAAACACCGCGCAGAACAGATAGTAACCAAGCACAATGCGGGTCTGCGGAACCCCCATATCCACCAGTCGAAAGTGCAGGTGGCCGCGATCACCCACTGCGGGGTTTTGGCCGCGTGCAACCCGGTTGACGATCTGCCAGACAGTATCGAGCAGTGGCAGGCCCATCACCAGGAGAATGGTCGCTACTTTCGCACCGCCGATGATGCTCAGCAGCCCCAACAGATACCCAAGCAGATAGGCTCCCCCGCCGAGAAAAATTCGTGCCGGGGCGAAGTTGTAGGGCAGAAAGCCAAGGGTGGCACCTAACAGCGCCAACGGCATAAGAGCCACGCTGTATTGGGCCGGTTCCAGCCGGAAGGCGGCGTTCAGGAAGAGTACCAGGCAGGCCAGCGCCACCACCCCCGTTGCCAGACCGTCCACGCCATCCAAAAAGTTGACCGTGTTGGTCAGCAGCCCGATCCAGAACAGGGTGATCACAATGGTGAACAGGTAAGGGAAATCGGCAGTTTGTAGACCACTGAAGGGATTGTTCACGTATTCGATGAAGATCAGAAACAGCACCGCAATGCTGCCGGCAGCCAGCTGACCGATATACAACACCAACGGCGGGAGTTCCAGCCGGTCATCCAGCATGCCGATCACGAAGATCAGCGCCGTACCACCGATCAAACCCGCCAGCCGGATGACCTCTTTGGGATCAAACCGCAGCACGGTAAGGGTAGCAGGCAGATTGTCCGGCACATCATTGGGGTTGACTACAAACAGCTGCGAGACGATCAGCGCGAGGATAAACGCGGCAAAGAGCGAGATGCCGCCAGTCCGGGGGATGCTGCCCTCGTGTTTACGTCTACCGCCCGGCTTGGATACGATCCCTGCCTTGTGCCCGATGCGGCAGGCAACAGGCGTGATCAACAGGGCCGCCAGGAAGCCCGTGGCAAATACAATCAGGAAAGCACTAACCGGTGCCAAACTGCCTGTCTCCCGCATCTCCAAGGCCGGGCACGATGAAGCCCACATCGTTCAGGCGGTCATCAATGGCGGCAACGTGCAGGTCGATATCGGGATGGGCCTCCCGCATGGCTGCGATCCCTTCCGGAGCGGCTATCACCCCCAGGAACTTGATACGCCCCGCACCCCAATCCTTGACGATCTGTGCGGTGGCCGTGGCTGAACCACCTGTAGCCAACATCGGATCGAGGATGAAGCATATCTGTACGTGCGACTCTTCAGGCAGCTTGTTGTAGTATTCCACCGGGCGCAGCGTTTCCTCGTCACGATACAATCCGATGTGCCAGACTTCCGCCTCAGGCACCATCTCCAGCACACCATCAACCATACCCAATCCGGCACGCAGAATCGGCACAAGACCCATCCGATCAGCCAGTTCATCGCCATTGTAAGGTGCCAGCGGCGTGTCGACATGTTTGCCTTTCAGCACGAGATCCTGTGTGGCCTCATAGCACAGGAGCATCGAGATCTCACGCACGACCTGTCGGAACTTGATCGGGGGCGTGGTGACATCTCGCAGAACGGTCAATTTGTGGCGGATAAGCGGGTGAGCCGAAACGTAGACACCTTCCACGGTGCTGCCTCCAGGGTGGGTTCAGAAACCGGCCCCATTGTAGGCCACAAGTGGGAAGGTATCAACCACGCTGATGAGTCGGGCGCACATCGTAGACGCCTGTCAGCCCGACCGGTGTCCGGCGGGGCGGCGTGATTCGCGGTGGGGGGCCGTACCGGAAGCGCTCATCGCCGGGCTCTCCGGCTGCTGCCCACAGATCAATGAGCAGATCGACCTGTTCGTCCACGGTTAAATGCGTGGTATCCAGCTGGAGGATACGCGGGTCATTGACCACCTCTGACTCGCGCCGGATACGACCGATCATGCGTCCACGAATCTGCGGATCGCGATACGCGATCTCATTTTTGAGGTGGAGCCGCCGGAGTGCTTCTCCGAGCTCACACATCAAACAGATGACGATGGATGTCTCCTCCATCAACCGGTAGTTGCGTCCATCGCGCAGCGCTGCGCCCGGCATCACGATCACGGCGCGCCGCATGAGCGCGGCCTCACGGCTGAGTTCGTGCTCAAGTTTGCGCAGCCGCGAGTCGCCGTACTGTTCACGGATCTTGGTGATGCTCATCAATTCGCGCAGCTCGATCTCATCATCGATGTCGAACATGCTGGTGCCCAACCGGTTGGCAATGGTACGAGCCACGGTTGATTTGCCCACTCCCAAAAACCCGGTGATGGTCAGGTTCTTGAAGGGCAGATCAGGGCGTGTCAGCTCCGTCATGTGGAGCGCGTGGTGATACGATGTGAGATGATTCCCGCCCGGTTGATGCGCTCGACTGAGACGATCTCCAGATCGCCCGGGTCACCGAGAGTAGTCACGTGTTCCTGCAGCTGCATACCCAGGGGCTGGCCAGCGACAATAGCGAGCATCAGGCCCGTCACGATAAGTGGCAGGCGGCTCAGCCGTCCACCTTTTTCGCGCTCAGACCCAACCAGGGCAAGCAGCACCGCGCCCGCCCCCAATGTAGCCGTGGTCACGATGTTGGTTCCGCAGTTGGGGTGCAGGGCCAGTTTGTGTTCCCCGCCACGCATGCGCCGGAGTGCAGCATGGGCAGCCTGTTCAACTTTGTCCGTGGGCAGGTCGCCCCACAGCCAGAATCCATTTGCGTCCGAACGCCCGATCACCCGGAGATCGGGGATCGACCGCTGCATCATATGGATGGTCGCGTGCTCAAGCCCATGGTTGCGCCGGGTGCGCCGCACAAAAGGCACATCAAGCACCTCCTGCAGTGAGGATGTCAGGGTCTGCATAGTAGCCTATCCTTCAACAGTCTGTTCGTAGGTTTCAATCAAAGCAAGCAGCATCTTGTCGGTGACACGGTTAAGCTGGCGCAGTCGATAGCCCCAGTCGGTAGGTGTGCGCAGGCTTAGATGCTCGGCCATCTGCACGATGCTGTCTGTGAGCATATCACGAAAGAAGATGAATGCACGTACGGACTGCGTCAGAGTCAACCCCTGCGACCGGGAGATATGCGCGTATTCAACCCCAAACTCACGCACTTCTTCAAGAAGCCCAACCTCATCGTCAGGATCCGTGAGGAAGCGCGAGAGAACCTCTAATAGTTGGCGACCCAGCTGACCGTGCTGCCGCCGGGCCTGCTCCTCCAGCTGATCATACCAGGGTTCGCCGCGCAGTTGGCCATCACCGAGTTCGAGCCGTGCACGCCCAAGCGCATTTTGCAGCATGAGCTGGGCTTCAGCAGTTGAGGGATCACCGCCGCGATTGCGCAGCCGGGCCCACTGCTCCAGATCCGACCGCCGGAAGCGCCGGTGCCCGCCTGGCGTACGCTGGGACGGGAGATCGCCGTTATCGGCCCAATGCCGTACAGTTGATGGGTGAACCCCTAGAATTGATGCTGCTTCCCCTAAACTAATCCACTCACTACGTTCGGACATGATCTCACCGTTCACTCAAAAGCACTGCTTCCAATATACAATCTGATAGCAACCATTGTACAGACCCTTACTGAACGCGTCAATCAGGATACAATCCAACTTATGCTAGAATTCCAAACGTTGGTCGTGGTTCTCCTCATTGTTTTTGCAGCGGTCTTCGGGCAGAGCATCGCAGGCTTTGGCATCGCCCTGATCGCCATGCCCCTGCTCGTCCCCACTGTCGGTATTGAGATATCACGCCCATTGGTCGCGGTCATCGGCGGTGTGAACAGTATCCTGTTCCTGCTGAACTACCGCGACTCCATTGATCTGAAAGTGATCGCTCCTCTGGCCGTGACCTCGGTTATAGCAACACCACTTGGCGAAGTCCTGATCAATGTAGCCCCTGAGCGCGCTGTGACGGGCGCTCTCGGCGTTTTCATTATTGCCTATAGCATCTATGGACTGGCCAGCCCACACATTCCAGAAATCCGCAAGGCGATTTGGGCATACATCGCCGGGCTGGTGTCCGGCATCCTGACCGGTGCCTACAATACAGGCGGTCCACCGCTGGTGATCTACGCGACGGCATGCCGCTGGCCACCCGCCGAATTCAAAGGCAACCTGCAAGCGATTGGCATGGCCAAGGCTATCATGGTGCTCATCACACATGGTGTCAGTGGCAACTTCACCGCACCAGTGATGAGTACGTTTGGGTTGGCACTGCCAGTTCTGGGTGTGGCCACGTTGATCGGGTTCTACATCGGCGATCGGATTAACGCCGATGTTTTCCAGAAGATCGTGCTCGTTCTCCTGCTGGTGCTTGGCATTCGTTTGCTGGTCTAGAAAATCACTTTGACATCGAACTGTTCAATGTTGAAACGCATGCCGGCTTTCGCTATCCTCACACTACACACTCTGGGACAGATAGGAAAAGGCACATGTCTATCACCGGACTTCACCATATATCGATCGTTGTGGCAAACGCACAGCGCACGGTTGACTTCTACACCAAAGTCCTGGGCCTGCGTTTCGTGAAGAAAACCGTCAACTTTGATGACCCCGGTCTCTACCATCTCTACTTTGGCGATGAGACGGGCAGCCCCGGTTCGCTGCTGACCTTCTTCGAGATTCCAGGAGCCCGGAAGGGTCGGCCCGGACTTGGCGGCACGCACCACGTTGCCCTCACCGTCGCAGACAGCGATGGACTGCGCAAGTGGAAGCGTCGCCTGACCGACCTCGATCTCGACGTCACCGGCCCGCTGGACCGTCACTATTTCGAGTCGATCTACTTCACCGATCCGGACGGCCTCATTCTGGAGATCGCAACCATGGGGCCCGGTTTCACCCGGGATGAGGACCAGCTCGGCAGACAGTTCATGACGCCACCTGCGCAGATGGTGGTCCGCAACCGTGACGAAGAAGCCATCGCCGCGGACACATGGCCTGAACCGGTGCCGGACATCACACCGGATATGGCCCTTTCACACGGCATGCATCACATCACCGCCATCGGCACTGATATCGCACGCACGCACGCCTACTATGCGGATCTGCTCGGGCTTCAGCGGGTCAAGATGACTTCCAACTTTGATGATCCAGATTCGGCTCACTGGTACTGGGGATTGGAGAATGGTCGTCCAGGTACACTCATCACGTATTTCGAACGTACACCCGGCAAGGAACCGCGTGCGGTGGGCGGTGCCGGTCAGACTCACCACTTTGCGTTCTCCACTCCGGATGAAGAATCCCAGTTGGCACTGCGCGAGAAGCTGGTTGAGGCAGGGTACCGGGTCACCGATGTGAAAGACCGAGTCTACTTCAAAAGCATCTACACTAACGATCCCGATGGCCACGTTGTTGAGATCGCGACGGCGGGCCCCGGCTTTATGGTCGATGAAGAAGCCGAAAAACTCGGCAGCGGGTTGATGCTGCCACCCTGGCTGGAGAACCGGCGCGAGATGATCGAGGCGAACCTCACACCGATTACACAGGAGACAACCGGATGACAGACGTATTGACCGCAGGCACACCGCTCGAAGACGCCACAGCCGCCATGATCCTCATTCACGGGCGGGGTGCCACTGCTGAGAGCATTCTGACCCTTACGCCGGAATTCGCAGGCGTGGACGAGGGCATCGTCTACCTTGCGCCACAGGCTGAGGGCTACCAATGGTATCCGCAGGGCTTCATGCAGCCCATCGAGGCGAACGAGCCGCATCTATCACAGGCACTCGAAACGATTAAGACCCTACTGGAGCGAGTCAACGAGGCTGGTATTCCGGCGGAACGCACCATGTTGCTTGGTTTCTCACAAGGGGCCTGCCTGGCCACGGAATTCGGTGCGCGCAACGCACGCCGTTACGGCGGGATCGTCGGGCTCAGCGGCGGCCTGATCGGCCCCGACGGCACGCCCCGCGACTACGATGGAGCCTTCGATGGGACGCCTGTCTTTTTGGGCTGTTCGGATCCGGACCCGCACATCCCCGCGGCACGTGTCCGCCACACCACCGAAGTGCTCTCCCGGATGGGAGCCGACGTGACGGAGAAGCTTTATCCGAACATGGGGCACACGGTGAACAAAGATGAGATCGAGCACGTACGGCGCATCATTCAGCAGGTGACGGCGGCTGTGAACGAGTAGCCTCATCAAGGCTGCCAGCCTGCTTGATGGCTGCCATAAGGCAGTCCGGGCATAGACAGCCTGTCTCTTCATTGACTGGCATCACATGGGGCAGATCGAAGCACCAACAATGTGCATCGGCTGCCCCACAACTGAATGTCTGGCTGCACTGCGGGCATGTCTTTGATTCGGGCATCAGTTCCCCCAGGTGAAAACTGCCCCTTCGCTCTGCCCACTCACAACAGGCGAATCGGGCGTCGGTCCGTTGATAATGTCAACCCGCCACTGGTACGTCACACTTGCCCCTGTGCCGGGACGTAAATCCTCGGGTAGGCGCACGATGTTTGCCCGCGTGACCGCCTGGTAGACTTCCTCATCGCTTTCCGCCTCAACCACTGTCACGCGGTAATGCTGGCTGCCACTGAGGGGCAGCACCGGCAGCCACTGCAAGATCACGTCCTCGCTGCGGGCCACAGAGGTCCCATCCACAGGTACAGTCAGCATCGGCGGGCTTAGCGTTGGGGTCGGGGTCGCGGTGGCGTCAGGCCCGCCGGTCGGGGTCAGTGTTGGTGTCGGGCTGACGAGAATGCGCACCAACACGATCTGCCCCTCATTGATAAAATCGTTGAACAGATTGTTGTCTTCACGGATGACCTGCAGCGACGAATCATACTCGAAGGCAATCCCGGCCAGTGTTTCCCCCGTGCTGACCTCGTGCACCCAGTATTGGCCATCCGGCGATGTGCAGCGATTATCGAACGTGCAGCCGCGATACGCCTCAGGATTCTCCTGCGGGCTGCCGCGGTCCCCGTCTTGATCCGCCGGCGTCTGCTCACCGGCTTCTGTGGCAGGCACTGTGCCGCTGTCGGCTGCAGGCGTTGGGCCGGGCGTTGGGGTCTGCCGTGGGATAAGCAGCGTCTGCCCGGCGATCAACGCGTCCTCACTGGGCAGGTCGTTTAGGGCGAGCACCTCCGGCACGATGGCGGTATCCCGGTAACCAAACAGCTGGATAATAAACAGCAGGGTCTCGCCCTCCTGCACCTGATACGAATAGGGTTCCAGAGTCGGCGTTGGCGAAGGGAGAGGCGTTTCAGTCGGCGGCCCGGCTGTTGTCGGTTCAGGTGTCGCCGTATCCGCTGGTGCCGCTGCTGTAGGGGTAGCCGTAGCAGCATCAGCTGCTCCCCCACCGGCATCGCGATTGAGCAGCACAACCAACCCAATGATCGAAGCAACCAGTAATATCAGACCGCCGCTGAGTACCAGAACATAGCGCCGGTCGAAGTTCTTAAAGTCGAATTCTACACCCATAGTGGCGGGAAGTATACCGCCGACCCCGGCTGCGGGCCCAACGTTAGTCCGCTGCCAGCCTGCCATCCAGACTGAGATCCGCTGCAATGCCCTGCATGGCCTCCAAAACAAGGGGGACATGCTGCCCCCACAGATCAACGCCCAGATCCTCACACCCACGCTCGATGTCCTCGCGATGCACACCAGCTGCGAAGGATTTGTCCTTCCACTTCTTCTTGACCGACTTCACTTTCACATCGGCGATGTTTTTGCTTGGCCGCACCAACGCAGTTGCACTGATCAGGCCGGTGAGTTCATCTACGGCATAGAGTGCCCTGTCACGCAGGGTTTCACGCGGCACACCTGAGCGATCCGCGTGGCTGAGTATGGTGCGGATATCCTCGTCGCTCACACCGCGCTCACGCAGGATAGGCGCGCCCTTCATCGGATGCTCGTCCAGATTGGGGTGGATCTCCCAGTCAAAATCATGCAGCAGACCGACCAAACCCCAGCTCTCCTCGTCTTCACCATAATGCCGGGCATACGCGCGCATAGCGGCCTCAACCGCAAGCATATGGTTGATCAAGCTCTCGCTCTTGGTGAACTCCGTGACAATCGCCAGAGCTTCTTCGCGGGTAGTCATAGACGATCGTCCTTGATCACTTGCTGGTCGATTTTCTGCCCGATGCCGACCCGCACGCCAAGCACAATGGCATTGCTGACTCTGGCATTGGCGCCGATCTCCGAGCCGCTTTCCAGATAGACATTCGGGCCGAGCGTCACATTTTCCCGCACGGTCACCCCAGCATCGATGTACACCGGGTCGATGATCTCCGCAGAGGTGGGCACATCGCTGAGCATGGCGGCCATAGGCAGGCTGCCCAGTGCGGCGATGTTCGCCGCCAGCAGATCCTCCGCGGTTTGCAGGCGCACCGGTTCAGGTGCCTCCATTGAACCAACCAACTGGTTGTCATCCACCATCATCTGGATCAGAGAAGAGAGGGCACGCCCACCACTTTCCACAGCCACGGGCAGCTGGTCGAGATAGCCCAAAACGGCCGGTGTGAAGGCGAAGATCGGCAGTGCGGTAATATACCCCTGATGCCCACCAGAAGGCTGCTCAGACGCGAAGATCACATAACCGCGCGGGTCTAGCAGGACGCCCCCCACCTCCGCGATCTCATCGGGTGCGGGGTGCAGACTCAGCACACCGGCATCCTCGGGATGGTTATCGAAATAGTGAAGCACCCGCCTGATGTGCTCGTCAGGCACAATGGCATCACAGGATGTGATCACAAAAGGGCCATCAATCACGCTGCGACAGGCAAACAGCGCCGCTGCTGTGCCGCGCTTGTGCCCTCGTGGCAGAAAGTTCAACTGTGCGTCCGGATGCCACTTTTCATGCAGCCATACGGCTACACCACCTTCGTCCTCCCCTACAACAACAGTAAACCGGCGAATGCCGGCCTGATAGTAGCCATCCATGATCCGCGCGATCATAGGTCTGCCAAGTATGGGGAGCATCGCTTTGGGTCGGGTACGCGTTAGGGCTTCCATGCTGCGTGATGGACTGGCGGCCATGATAATGGCGTGCTCGATCATGCAGGGCATCCTCCCAGTAGGAAGCGGTGGGTGTTGGCTATTCTAGCATAGGATTATCTGATCCGTCACAAAGTTGACCGCATGCCAACCCACCACGTACTATTAAAGAAGTCCATTTTTCAAAGGAGTATTTAATCATGGCGAAGAAAAAACGCAAAGAGCGCCCCGGATACATCTGGAACACGTACGGTGACTGGTGTGCCACGCTGGTTGACGGCCACATCTGGGATCTGCGCGGCAACTGGATCGGCTGGATCGATGAGAACCGTGATGTCTACAAAGCGGATGGTGAGTGGATCGGGACGCTCAGCCGCGATATGCGCATCCTGCGCAAGCGCACCGCGCGCAGCCGTGCACTGCAAGAGCATATCCCGGAAACACCGCCCAAGCCCGAACTGCCTGCCCGCGCCACACTGCCCCCTTCATTCGCGGAACTGACCTATTCAGAGATTGACGTGTTGGAAGAGGATCCACAAGCCTTCCAGCGTATCTCCGACTTGAAAAAGGATATGGACTGACCCCCTATGGATGAGCAGCACGCCGCCGATGACGGCACGGAGATTCCGGAGCACCTGCGGGCTGGGGATGAGCAGCCGCGCAATTCGATGCTGCTTTCCCTGCTGCGCCAGCATTCTTCACGGCGCATCCTCGATATCCCCGAGGGAGATCTTGGTTTTGCAGAACAGATGCCGTATCCGTTTATGGCATTGGTCGGGCAGGTGGAAATGCGCACAGCGCTGCTGCTGGCCGTTGTCAACCCGAACGTGGGCGGTGTGCTGCTGATCGGACCGCGCGGCATCGGCAAGACGACTGCCGCCCGCGGCCTGAGCGATCTGCTGCCCTATGTCGAACAGGCGGCCTGCGACTTCGGCTGCCAGGTGGATGAACCCCGCCCAGAAGGGCAGCCCGGCTACTGTGAACAGTGCGGTATGCGCCTGCGTGAGGGCAATCTGCCACCCGTAGCCATGGAACCAGTTCGCCTGATCGAACTGCCGCTTAATGCTCAACTCGGAGATGTGGTTGGTGGCATCAATGAGCGCGTTGCGCTGGAACGCAGCGTGGTCCGGCTGGACCGGGGTATTCTCTCACGGGCTGACCAGAACATCCTCTACATTGATGAGGTCAATCTGCTGCCCAACGTCATTATCGATGCCATTCTGGATGCGGCCGCCCAGGGGCAGTACACCGTCCGGCGGGGCGCGATGCGCGCAACCTACCGCTCGCGCTTCATCCTCATTGGCTCGATGAACCCGGAGGAGGGCAACCTGCGCCCGCAGATCCTCGACCGCTTTGGTCTGCGCTGTGTGGTCACTGGCCTCGTTGATCCCGAAGAGCGGCGCCTGGTCTATCAACTGGTCCGCCGCTATAAAGAGAACCGCCGCGGCTTTATCGATGCTTATACTGAGGATACCTTCCTGGCGCGTGAGGATGTGATCATCGCGCGTGAGATCCTGCCCGATGTGGCCCTCAGCGAGGATGCTCTGGACTTCGGCATGCAGCTGGTCGAATCGCTGCGGCTGCATTCTCACCGGGCTGAATTCTCGATGTTTGAGGCAGCGCGGGCCTACGCTGCCCTTGATGCGCGTGAGGAGGCCACCGTTGACGACGTGACCCTAGTTGCCCCGCTGGCCCTACGCATGCGCCAGAGTCCGTTTATCGACTCCTTCATTGATAATCAGGCGGAAGAAGACGCGCGTATTCAGGCCCTTATGGAGGAACTGCGCGGGGGTATAGATGAATGACCGGCGGCTCGCCCTGCTGTTGGCTCTCGGTTTGGCCTGGGTGGGGATATGGGGTGCGTGGATCCCGCATCCGACGGCAAGCCTGGCCCAGAACGCCGTTGATCTGGCGGAGTGGTCCACCTTCCTGCTGGATGTGCGCAGCGGTGCGATTCCATTGGCTCCGGAGATACTGCGGCTGGCGGTCACACTCGCGATTGGGGCAGCAGCCGTCGGACTGCACGCCGTCCCTCAGATCGGGCTGCGATGGCTGCTGCGCATCCTGGCACTGGCTCCGGCCCTGGTGATGCTGCCGCCATATACCGCACTGCTTACGCCGTTCGCTGCAACCGGATACCGGATGCGGCTGATCGTCTCCGTGCTGGCATTCATTCTGGTGGCAGCCGCCCTCCTGCTAGACCAACTCCCCGATCGCCCCCGGCATCTGATCGCAGCCGGGCTGTCGATTGGGGCGATTGTCTGCGCGGTGGGCGCGTTTAATCTGCTGCGCGGGCCCTTCTCTGCGCATTACACAGACCCGATCCGTTTGGGGATCGGCGGCTGGCTTTTTATCCTCGGGTTAGCTGCCGCCGCCCTGCTGCTTGTGACCCCAGCACGAATGCCTGAAACATCATAGAATAGGGGCGCACTTACACAAGGAGATAGACTGCATGGAAGGCACTACACTCGGCTCCTATCAGATCGTCTCACAGATCGGCCTAGGTGGTATGGCGTCCGTTTACAAGGCCTACCAGCCCAGTATGGATCGCTACGTTGCGTTAAAAGTGCTGCCCAACCATTATGCGCAGGATCCGCGCTTTGTGGAACGGTTCAACCGGGAGGCGAAGACCATCGCCCGGCTGGAGCACAAGCACATCCTCCCCGTTTATGATTTCGGCGAAGAGAACGGCACAACGTACCTTGTGATGCGCTATCTACCCGGCGGCACCCTGAAGGGTGTGCTCCAACGGGGGCAGCCCAACCTGAGCGACACCACCCGCCTGCTGGAACAGGTTGCCGGCGCTCTGGATTACGCCCACCGGCATGGTGTAATCCACCGGGATGTGAAGCCCGCCAACATCATCATTGACAATGAGGGCGATGCCTACCTCACGGACTTCGGCATTGCCCGTGTGCTTGAAGGCACTACCCTTACCGAAGAGGGCATGACGATCGGCACGCCGGCGTATATGGCACCCGAACAGAGCCTGGGGCAGCCCGTCGACGCGCGCAGCGATATCTATGCGTTGGGCATCGTAGCCTACGAGATGATCGTTGGCAAACCGCCTTATGAAGCCGACACTCCCATGGCCGTTGCGCTGGCCCACATCCATGAACCGCTGCCCACGCCCCAATCGATCAATCCGTCCGTCTCCGATGCTGTTCAGGCGGTGCTGCTTAAGACGCTGGCCAAGGATCCGGATGGCCGCTACCAGACAGCCGTCTCGATGTCGACAGCACTGTACACTGCGGTGAGCAGCAACCCAGCCTCCACAGCTGATCAGGGTGACACACTGCAATTGTTAGTGGCAGACGCGCAGACGACTCCCATCACATCAACCCGACCAGCTGACCCAGGCAATCCAGGTGAGGGTCGCCGCCTGCCACTGCCCTTAATCGCCGGTGGGGCGATCGGTGCCTTGGCAGTGGTCGCCATTGCGCTGCTCGTACTTACCGGCGTCTTGCTTCCAGATGATGAGGGCGCTGCGGCAGCAGAACCCGTTGACACGCCGGTTGTGCAATCCGATGAACCGGCGGCGCAGGCAGGTGAAACGGCTGCGGAGGACCAACCTCCGGGCGAAGAAGAACCGACCGGCGCAACCATCCCCACGGCGGGTGAGTACGACAATTTCGAAGGCAGCGTGATCAATCGCTCGCTGTGGACGGATACCGAAGAGCCGGGCTGCGATTTTGATCAGGGCGAGGGCATCCTGCGCATTGAGGGCGGGCCGAACGATCAGTATGGGGCCTGCAACCTGGTACTGGCCTACAGTCCGGAGCTCAATGCCTTCACTGGGCTGGCCGCGGATATCAATCTACAGGGTGACTACACCGGTACAGAGCTCGGTTTTGCCCTGCGCGTTTATGCCCTATTGGAGGATGGCTCAGCTTTCAATGTGGACTGTGGCCTGGCAGCTACTACCCCAGGCGAGCCTGTGACGACCTTCCTCGGTGTGGCCGATGGCCGCATTGAAGGGGATCCATTGGTGGATTACGTCGCCGATGTTTTTGTTGAGCCTGACGCATGGACTACTATTCAGCTTGACCATCAGGCTGGAGAGAATCTGTTCACGTGCAGCATCAACGGCGAGACCATTGCGACCTATGACGCGATGGCTCTTGACGGAGCCATTACCCTGACGCTGAATAGTTGGCGCTCTGCCGAGTCGCAGGGCACCATCCTTGTTGACAATATCAGTCTGCCATAAACGGGAGTGGGGCGCCCCCGCGCCCCACGTCTACTGTGGGTGGCCACAGAGTGCCTAGCTGCTGGACAACATCTGCTCGTTGATGTAGTCCACGGCCTGACCGACTGTCTCGATCTTCTGGGCCTCTTCATCGGCGATCTCACCGCCGAACTCGGATTCGAATTCCATGATCAGCTCAACCAGATCGAGCGAGTCGGCTTCCAGATCCTCGCGGAATCGCGCGTCACGCGTGACTTTGTCCTCATCGACACCCAGCAGTTCCACGATGATATCGCGGACCTTTGCCTCTGTATCAGCCATAACGTCCTCCAGCATCTGTATCAGCAAAATAAAGAAGGTGAGCAGGTATTCTAGCGTGTGAGTGCTCATCGGACACACTCTGCGATACACTCACCCTATGCACACTCCATTAATAGGGAACACGACGCCATGACAGAAGTTACGCAGACCAGCCAGCGCAAGGCCGATCACATCCGCATCAATCTCGAGGAGGATGTGGACTTCCCCACTGTGACTACCGGCCTGGAAAACTACCGGTTTATCCACCAGGCAGTCCCCGAGCTCGACCTGGAAGAAATCGATACCACGACCCATGTATTCGACATGGAAATCGCTGTGCCCCTGCTCATCTCTTCCATGACGGGTGGAACGCAGCGGGCACATGAGCTCAACCTGCGGCTGGCCGCAGCAGCCCAAAAACACGGGATGGCTATGGGACTTGGCTCGCAGCGTGCCATGATCGAGCAGCCGGACTCAGCACATACATTCGAAGTTCGTTCGGTGGCGCCCGATATCCCCCTCTTTGCCAATCTTGGGGCAGTGCAGCTGAACTATGGCTACGGTGTGGAGGAGTGTCAGGCTGCTGTGGAGATGGTCAGAGCAGATGCCCTCATCCTGCATCTGAATGTACTGCAGGAGGCCGTACAGCCCGAGGGCGACACACGCTGGGGTGGCCTGCTTGAGAAGATCGCTGAGGTCACCGCCGCATTGGATGTGCCCGTCATCGCCAAAGAGGTCGGTTGGGGTATCTCCGGTGGGGCAGCCATGCGCCTTATCGATGCAGGTGTCGCCGCCATTGACGTGGCCGGTGCAGGTGGAACCTCGTGGAGCCAGGTGGAATACTACCGCGCGCCCTCAGCCTTCCATGCGCAGGTGGCCAAGGCCTTCGCCGATTGGGGCATCCCTACTGAAAAGTCGATCAGGATGGTTCGCCAGGAGGCACCGGAGAATTTCCATATATTTGCCAGCGGCGGTCTGCGCACCGGGATCGATGTCGCCAAGTGTATCTCACTCGGAGCTGACCTCGGTGGCATGGCCGGACCATTTCTACGAGCCGCCGATCAGGGTGAGGATGCACTTGATGAGGCCATCCGTGTGATCATCGCACAGTTGAAGATCACCATGATGTGCACAGGCGTCGCCGACATCGCTGAGCTAAAGGAAACGCCGGTACTTCCGATCAACGTGTGAGCCAGGGTCAACCGGTCACAAATGCGGAGAAGACCTGATTGCTGACAAGGTAGGTATGCTCCGCCAGATGGATACGCCCCGGGCTCAAAACGATCAGGCCTTGGGCTGCGAGCCGTTCAACCGTCTCCCCGAATACATCGCCTACCGACACACTGAAGCGCTGCTCAAATGCCGCCAGATCGAGACCATCACGCACCAGCCGCAGGCCGAGGAAGACCGTCTCGATCATGGCTGTGCGCCGGTCGATGGGTTCGCACTCCGCGAAGGCAGGTGAGCGGGGGAAGTCATCTGTCTTCCCCTGCATGATGCGCTCGATGTAGCGTGGCACCGAGCGCAGGGTGCTGTAACGTATGCCCGCTGCGTAGCCATGCGCGCCCGGTCCCATCCCCAGAAAGGGGCGGTTCAACCAGTAATGGATGTTGTGACGGCTCTCGTGGCCAGGGCGAGCGAAGCTGGCGATCTCATACTGTGCATACCCGGCTGCCGCAAGCCTGCCTCGCGCCAGCGCGTACATATCCGCGGCGAGGTCGTCATCCGGCGGTGCAATGCGGTGGTTGCGGATGGCACTACCCAACCATGTACCGCGCTCAACGATAAGCGAATAGAGGGACAGATGATCCGGCCTCCAGCCGAGAACCTCGTCCAGTGTGCTGGCCCAAGTATGCAGCGTTTGACCGGGCACCCCATAAATCAGATCGACGCTGGTGCTGTCAATACCGGCGTCCTTTGCCAGCTTCACTGCCCGTTCAGCCGCCAATGCATCATGCGTCCGGCGGAACAGGTCCAGGTCGTGGGCGGCAGTGCTCTGCACCCCGATGCTGATCCGGTTGACGCCCGCTGACCGGTATCCCTTGAGTTTCTCCCAGGTCAGATCATCGGGGTTGGCTTCCAGCGTGATCTCGGCACCTGGCACCAGGGCATAATCCGTTCGGGCTGTTTCAATGAGAGCGTTGATCTGCTCGGGGCTCAAGAGCGAAGGCGTACCCCCACCAAAATAGAGAGTCTGTGCCTCCAGTGGATCGGGTGCGGCGGCTCGCACCAGTCTCATTTCCCGGCGCAGTGCGGTCACGAAATCCGGCATAAGGATGTCACGCCCGACTATCACATTGAATGCACAGTACGAACAGCGAACCTTACAGAAGGGAATATGCAGGTAGAGCGCGATCTCAGCGGCCATCGATGACGTGCTTGGCAGCCCCCAGCAGCGCCGCGCGTGGATTCATGACCACGGCGACGGGCACCGCCTGCAGCAGATCGTTGAAGCGACCCTTGTTCAAGAAGGTGCTCATAAAGCCGTGTTCCAAAGCAGGTAGGATGCGGGGCGGAATCCCACCTGCCAGGTAGACACCGCCGGTCGAGAGCACCTTGAGGGCCAGGTTAGACGCTTCCGCCCCCAGGATCGAGACAAACATCGTCATCGTCTCAAGGGCCAACGGCACCGGCTGCTCATGCTCAAAGGCCGCATTGGCGATGACGGGAGTCCGGTCTTCCACACGAGCGAGTTCATCGGCCAGCCAGTCGGGTTCGTGCTCGTGGCCCTCGTCACGCAGGAACTCGTAGATATTGGGAATACCCATGCCAGAGCATACCCGCTCATAACTCACGTGCCCGATGCGTTCCATCAGATAGAAGAGCAGTTCGGCCTGAGTCCGGTTGAGTGGCGCAAAATCCGCGTGTCCCCCCTCAGATGGATGTGCATCATAGGTCGTGCCATTCCACGTCAGGAAGGCCTCACCCAAGCCGGTGCCCGGCGCAATCACAGCGATGGTGCCTTCCGGCTCGGGGCTGCCGGCGTTTAAGATGCGCTTTTCATCCTCATTGAGGGCCAGTACACCGTACGCGGTTGCCTCCAGATCATTGAGGAGCCTGACATGCTCTATGCTTAGTTCCTCGCCCAATGCGGACTCCGTCATGATCCACGGCAGGTTGGTGATCTTCGCGCGCCCGCCGATAACCGGCCCGGCAACTCCGAATGTCGCCCGTGTGCAGACTGCACCGGTCTCCTCGGTGAACTCGTGAATGATCGCCTCCAGGCTGGGATAGTCAGCACTGGGATAGGTTTTCTCCGCAGTAGGATTATGCGGGTCGCTTCCATCGGCTAGAATCGCCAGCCGTGTTTTGGTCGCGCCGATGTCACCGGCAAGCAGCATCTTGCTTCCTCTCGATTAGAATGCGCGGTACACCCACTCACCCCCGACCATGGTGCCAAGCACCTCGATGTCGCCGAGGGTCATAGGATCAACCTGTGTCAGATCGTCGCCCAGCACCACCAGGTCAGCCAGGTAGCCCGGTGCCAGCCGCCCTAACCGGTCTTCCATACCTGCCGCGTACGCCGGACCTATGGTGAAGCCGTGCAGGGCCTCGCTCAGGCTCAGCCGCCCGTTCTCACCAGAACGCCACCCCTCCGGGCCGGGTGAGCCATCCGGGCGGCGGCGCGTGACAGCCGCCTGAATGTTGGGCAGCGGCTCAATCGGCTCGATGGGTGCATCACTGCCCAGAGCCAGCATCGCCCCGGCATCAAGCTGCCAGCGCCAGTGATAGGCATAAGCGGCACGCTCACCCCACAGGCGATCGGCTGCCTCCATGTCGGATGTAGCGTGGTTCGGCTGCATGGAGGCGATGATCCCCATCTCACCCAGACGGTACCGGTCGTCCGGATGGATCACCTGCACATGCTCAATACGATGACGCATGGCAGCCGGGGAAACACCACGCTCCGCCTCCTCACGGCGAACGATTTCATAGGCATTGAGCACCTCGTGGACAGCCTTATCCCCTATCGCATGGATGGTCGAAGGCAGTCCGGCTGCACTGGCCCGGCTGACGTTGTACGTCATTTCCTCTGGATCGGTCACACAGATGCCCACGTTGTCAGGTTCACCCTCGTAGGGTGCGATCATCCAGGCTGTCTTGGCACCCAGGGCCCCATCGGCAAACGTCTTGACCGCGCCGATCCGCAGATAGTCGTCGCCGAAGCCCCAGCGCAACCCGACCTCGATAGCGTGATCAAGCTTGTGCACCGGGATGTTCTTCACGATGCGCAGTGTCAGGTCACTGTTGTGGTGCAGATGCTGGTACGCGCGAAATGCCAGCGCGCCATCGAAGTCATGGATGCCGGTCAGGCCACCTTGATGAGCGCGCTCAACAGCAGTCTTGACGCGGGCTGCCAGCTCCTCCACAGTCGGGCTGGGGATAAGATCAGCAACCAGCTCCATAGCGGTCTCAAACAGCACCCCAGTCGGCTGCCCGCTGGCATCGCGCCCGATCTGGCCACCGGGCGGGTCGGGAGTCTCAGCCGTGATTCCTGCGCGGCGCAGCGCTGCACTGTTGACCCCTGCCGCATGCCCCGAATGTGCGATCAGATAGACGGGCCGGTCCGCAATACGCGCATCAAGTTGGGCTGCTGTGGGGAAGGCTGTGTTTTCCCACTCACTCTGCCCCCAGCCGCGTCCGCGAAGCCATTCCTCGTCCGATTCAGCAGCACGCTTTGCAGCCCGTTCGACACATTCTTCCGCTGAACGGGCACCCTTAAGGTTGACTTCCTGCAAAAATGAGGCGTACCAGGAGAGATGCACATGCGCATCCGTCAGCCCGGGGATAACCGTCCGTCCGCCCAGATCAAGACGGTCTACACCGGGGATCGCCTCATCGGCATCCAGCAAAGCGAGCACACGCCCCGCCCGGATTAGGAGCCCGACAGCCCGCGGCTGCGCGTCATACTGGGTGATAATGTGGGCATTGGTCAGGTGAAGGTCAGGCTGCATGGCTCACTCCGCCAGGTAAACACGGTCGCCCGTATGGATGGTTCCGCCGGTGGCTTGCGCCTGCGCATAGAAGCCCCGCCGCCAGTTAAGGAGGAACTGCAGCGCGTCCTTCAGGTCGCCTTCGTGCAGATTGCGCCCCGCAGCATACTGGCTGAATTCAGCACAGGGTTGGATGGCACGCACGCCGCCCAGCCGAATCTGCTCGCCGGTTTGCCCACTCTCAATGATCAGATCGTTGAGTTCCTCCGCGAGGTAGGCCTCATCCGTCTCAACAATCAGGCTTTCGCCGGCGATACCATCCGCAAGCGGCCTGCCGAAGTACTCGCGCATCTGGTCATAATGCCTGGTGAATCCTATCGAGATACTGTTGTCGCCCCGATAGCGCGAGCGCGGGTGGGATTCATTGTGTACATCCAGCAGTTCAACCCCTTCTATCGTGATGCCTACCAGCCCAGTCGACGTCACGCGGACAGCCTGCACAACCGTTAACGGAGCCGGATCGTAGATGCGGCTGCTGCCATTCTTGTCTTTGAGCGGATTCTGCTGGATCTGGACCCGCACAATTGTTCCGATCTGTTTCATGATCATCCTCTACTCACCGGGGTGACAGTCACCCACTGCCGGTCAAAATAGGCCAACGGCATGCCATCACTGACGTGCGCGGCAAGCACCTCGCCTATGAATACGACGTGGTCACCCGCGTCGATCTTATTGTAAAGCTGACAGTCCACCCAGCCGAGAACACCCGGGAGAACAGGTGCCCCTGTTTCTGCAGTTTCTACAGCGATCTCGGCAAAGCGATCGTCGTCTCGGTTAGGGATCATGCCTGCGAAGAGTTGGCCCCACTCCAGCTGGTCACGCTTGAGAAAGTTCACCGCGAATACACCACACGCCTCGATGCAGTCCAGCGTGAACAGCCCCTTGCCTATGCAGATCAACACAAGCGGAGGCTCCAGGCTGACACTGCTGAACGCGGTGGCCGTCACCCCGATTGGGATCTCGTTCTCATGCAGAGTAGTCACCACGGTCACCCCAGCAGTGAAGCGCGCCATCGCGGCTTTGAAAGTTTCGCTGTCAACGGGCATATGCTGCTATCCATCTGGTTGGGACTCTGCGCAGAGTATAACAGTGCATCAGGCGGGACGCAGCCGGTAGACTTCGCTCCACCGGGTCCGCTGGGCGCGGGTCCACATCCTGAACCCGAGCAGCCACTCCCCGGCCAGCACATCGACCATTTCACCGAACAACGCCGGGCCCTGCATGCCACTCAGGTGCAAAGCATGGCCGCGGACACGCGCCAATCCGGTGAGTGTGCCGCCAGCGACAGCATCGGGCGCCCAGGTTTCCAGCTCCAGCGAGAACATGCGGGATTCATCCACGAATTCATCGAGCTTCAGGCCGTTGTAGCGCCGTTCAATATGCCGGATTTCACCATCCCCATCACGAAACGTGCCCTGCCACGCAGCTGCCACCACACCCGGCCAACTTGGCCCGGAGAAGGCCGGCGGGCCGTTATGCGAAGGAACTGCCACCCCCACTGACGTGGCGACAACATCACGCCCAACGTAATAGTCCAACACGGCGACCCGGCATGCTGGCTCCGGCGAAAACAGCGTCCCCCGCGTGACAAGGCCTGCCCGCGGCCACAACCCCTGTATGCGGCTGGCCCACGGTGTGATCTGCTTGATGTTCCCCACGAAGTCATGCCCCGTCAGATGGCTGCCCTGCACCCGGTGACGGCGTGTCCCCGTCAGTTCGTACAGCGGATGGCTCTGGGGCAGCGGGTCAACCTGCTGCGTGATCGCTTCGTCGTCGAACGTGTGTACCATGCACAGAGCCTCCAGCGAACGACCGTCCGGTGTGTGCAGTATTTCCGTCGACTGCCATTCACCTGTGGCTGGCATCAGATAAAACATCGGTTCCCTCCCTGATTTGCACGGTGCCTACCCGTATGTGATCCTGTCCTCCGGTGAGTGGCACCCGTTGTAACGTATCGCGGTCGTACAGCCCGATCCACAGCTCGTATTCACCCACCGGCAGATCTACCGGAAGCAGCAGTGCAGCCGGATCGGTGACCACCTCGCCCGGCACCCATGAATACGTTGGGCTGGTTCCCATTACCGGCTCCCGGTCAACCTGAGCGGCCAGGCGACCATCTGGCGTCATCAGATGCAGAAAGCGCACCAGACGCGCATCCACCGGATCGTCCGTTTGCCATTGCAGCCGCAGCCCGAGCACATCGCCGGGCTGCGCGCTGGTATCCACGGAGGGGGCCAGCACGCTGATCCCGTTGGCAAAGGCGTATTCTTCAATCTGATCAGTATGCAGGGTGTCGGTGTACAGCGCGAGGTGCCCGATCCCGAACGGCTGTGCATATGCCAAAGCCGCCTCCCCGCGCAGTGATTGAAGTGTATTGGTCGGCGTCACCAACGGGTTCACGTTGTAGTCGATCTGCCAGATCCGGTCGTAGCCTGCCAGGTAACCTGCCAGCTCAGCATCAATGGTCTCGTCAGCAAAGAAGCCAAGCACCCAATCAGGCTGCACGTCTGAGTAAGCAGCCATGTAGCCCGGCATCCACGGCAGGCTCATGATCACCAGATCGTCGGGGTCGGCGTACGTGCTCAGGGTTTCGTAGAGAGAGGGCCAGTCCGGATCCTCAGGGAAGCGCGGCGGCTGCTGGTACACAGCACCGGCCAACCAGAGGTTGAGTCCTGCCAGCACCACTTCACCCGCCGGGATTCGAGGTGGTTCTATGCGCGACAATCCGGCAGCCGCGAGGATCAACAGGGCAGGCTGCGTATACAACAGAAACCGTGGGAAGAACCACGGAAAGGACAGATGGAAGAAGAACCCCAGAATCAGCGGCAGAACCAACCACACGCCCCATATCCAGCGCCACCTGTTGTGCCCGGTGAACAAGCCCACCAGCGCCAAAACGCCCAGCGCTGTGGTGGCAGCGACCGCCAGCAGGCCTTCTGCACTGACCCCACCCGCGAAGGTCAGCAGAAAGCGCCACAGGAAAGCAGCCGGGCCGTATACAATCTGCTCGGCAGATGTGGCTGACAATCCATCAGAGGTGCCGCCAAGCGTCGCGAGCACAAAGGGCAGCAGCACCAATCCTCCGATGGCCTGCGCAGCTCCCCACCGGGTCCAATGCGCGATCGTCCGGGTAAGCGGTTTACCGATACTCCATATAGCTGCGATCAGATTCTCAACCACCAGCGCGAAAATCGCCAGGTAGTTGGCACCTAACGCAAGTGTGACGGTCAGTGCGAAACCGGCGTAAACCGGCCAACGCGCGGGGGAGGCTTCCGCATCGATGAGCGGCGCATGAATCCGCCACCACAGCAGCAGACCGATTAACAGGGCTGCCGCCTCAAACATGTAGCCCTTGACCTCCTGTGCATAATAGATCTGCATCGGGGCGAAGACAGCCAGCAGCAGCGCGATCAAGGCCGTTCGACCGCCAAATCCTAAGCGAGCCAGCGCGGTGAGAGCTGCTAACACCAGCACACCGGCATATACGTTCAGCAGACGTGTGGTGAACACATTCGTCCCGGCCATGACCGTCAGAGCACCAACCGCCCAACGGTAGACGGGCGGATTGACATCTTCAGTTTGCACGGCGAAGTCAGCGTTGGCGGCAGGCGCCAGCCGCGAAAAGGTCAGCGTCAGGCCCTCGTCCCACCAAAGCGGACGGGCATCCAGTGCGTAAAGCCGTGCACCGAACCCTACCAGCAGCAGGAGCAGAACCGCCAGACGCCTCACAGAGGGCGTCCCTCCGGATCGAAGATGGAAAAGCGGGCAAGGCCCATTTTCTGCAGGCGGTAGGCCACCGAGGTCCCCAGGACCCCGAACCCGTACTTCACGCTCCGCCGGAAGTTGATCGAGGAGGCCTCCGGCATATAGCGGGTCGGGCAGGAGATCTCACCCACACGGAACCCGAAGAAAATGCCCTGCGCGATCATCTGGTTGTCGTAGACGAAATCATCCGAGTTCTCCCGCAGTGGCAGGCTTTGCAGCACTTCCCGGGTGAAAGCCCGGTAGCCGGTATGGTACTCGGAGAGTTTGGCCCCAAGCAGGAAGTTCTGCACAAGCGTCAAAAAGCGGTTCGCGATGTACTTGTACACGGGCATGCCACCGGAGAGCGGCGACTTAGAGCCAAGAATGCGTGATCCGAGCACGATGTCATATTCGCCCGATGCAATCATCCACGCCATGGCGCCACACAGCCGCGGCGAGTACTGGTAGTCCGGGTGCACCATCACGACGATATCGGCTTCCACATTAAGGGCGGTCGTGTAGCAAGTTTTTTGGTTGCCGCCGTACCCAAGATTCTCCTCGTGCCGGATTACATGCTGAATGCCAAGCTCCTCAGCGAGAGCCACTGTCTCATCCTGGCTGGCATCGTCAACAAGGATCACCTCATCCACGATGTCATGCGGCAGATCGTTGTATGTCTTCAGCAGCGTCTGTTCAGCATTGTAGGCAGGCATTACAACGACGAGGCGTTTGCCGTTGATCACGATGTGCTTTCCCTTCTGATGGCGGCTCGTGATACGCATATTTACAACGTCCTGAGGCTGCTGGCAACAATCAAGCAGCACTTGCCGCACCCGATCCGCCGTGATAGATTACCGGCATATGCGCATCACACTACTGACCGTGGTCCTGTTCGGCCTGCTGTTTGCGGGTTGCACGACAACCACAGAAGATGAAACCTACACCATTACACTGGTTGCTGCCGGGGAACAACGCACACTCACGACGGTGCCCGGCAGAACGGTTGCCGATGTGCTGCGCGATGAGAATATCTCCTTAGGGCAGGAAGACCGTGTCAACCCGCCGAGCTTCACTCCGATAGTGGACGGGCTGACGATCACCGTCATCGATGTCGATGAGGAGACCGCCATCCTTGAGGAGATCGTGCCCTTTGGGCGGCGCACCACCGTCAATGAGGGGCTGCCCGCTGGCGAAACCCGCCTGATCCAGGCCGGGGTCAACGGGGTGGCACAGGTCACCTATCGCATTACCTATGAGAACGGGGTTGAGGTCAACCGCAGTGAGATCCGCCGTGTGCTGATCGAGCCGCCCACGGACGAGATCCTCATGGTGGGCAGCCAAACCGAACTGCCGACCATCACTGTGGAAGGGACCATCGTGTACATCGCGGGCAGCAACGCCTGGATTGTGCAGCAGAACAGCGCCAACCGGCGTCCGCTCACAGTAGATGGCGATCTGGACGAGCGCGTGTTTGCCCTCTCACAGGACGGGACACGCCTTTTGTTTACCCGCTTCTATGGTGAAGGACAGCAAGACACCCCCGATCCAGAAACGCCAACGCCGGTCCCAACCGCCACCCCGGAAGAACCCACGGGTGAAGAACCCTTCAATACCCTGTGGGCGATCCTAGATACCATGAATCCACAGGCACGACCTGCCCGCATCGAGTTAGAGAACATCCTGTATGCGCAGTGGGTGCCCGGCACACAGCAGACCATCGTCTACTCGACTGCCGAACCCCGTGAGAGTTTCCCCGGGTGGCAGGCAAACAACGATCTATGGGTAGCTCAGATCACGGAGGAGGGCGAGGTGGTCAACCGCCGCCAGCTGCTGGAAGCCTCAGCCGGCGGTGTGTACGGTTTCTACGGCACCGCATTCAATATTGCGCCGGATGGATCAACCTTGGCATGGGCCCAACCCGATTCGGCTGGTGTGCTTGTGCCCGTCTTCCCCCTTGAAGATGATGAGGGTGAAGACGAAGACAGCCCCAGACCGACTGCCACCCTGACGCCGGATGCCCCCGATCGCTTCGAGGAAAACCCGCTGCTGCTGCCGGACCGGTTCGAGAAGCTGACACGGGTGCAGTTCGCACCCTTCAATGCGTATGACTTCATCTGGCGGCCTGAGCCCGTGTGGTCGCCAGATGGCCAACTTGTGCTCACGTGGACCCACGGCAATCCGATTGGCACGGAGGCTCCTGAAGACAGCCTCGTCTTTGACCTGACCGCCTTCCCCTTTGACGGTGACTATACGGTTGACATTGCCGAGCAGGTCGGCATTTTCACCTATGCGCAGTTTGCGCCAGCCAATGAGGACGATCAGACGGACTCACCGCTAGCGTATCTACAGGCGATAGACCCGCTCAACCAGACCACACGCTACCGGCTCGTGATCCTCGACCGCGATGGCAGCAATCCCCGCACGGTCTTCCCCACACAGGAGGAATCTGTCGGCCTGGCCACCCATCAATTCGCCTGGTCACCGGATGGACAGCAGATCGCGGTGATCTTCCAAAATGATATCTACCTGATCGATGTGGCAACCGGGCTGCGGCAGCAGCTCACTGGCGATGGACTGAGCACACTGGTGCGATGGGCTCCATGAACCGGCGCATCATCCCATTGATCGCGCTGCTGGTGGCAGCAGCCGGGGCACTCGGCACAGCAGCCGTAATCACACAGCGGCAAATGCAGCTGCGCGGTGCTGTCGACGGTCTCCCCCCGATTACACTCGCCCACCGGGTACCCATTCTAGGCGTGAATGCCCCCCTGCACACCTACGATCAGGCTGCTCTCGACGAGAACCTCGATCTGATCGCGCAGACGGGCTTCGTGTGGGTGCGGCAGGTATTCGATTGGGCTCTGATCGAACCTCAGCCCGGCAGCTATGATTGGTCCGTTTACGATAGGATTGTCGCGGAAGCGGCAGTGCGCGATCTGCGTGTGGTGGCCGTACTGACAGGATCGCCCGGTTGGGCTGCCAACATACCAGGTGCCCCCCCGGAAGACACAACATACTTCGCCGAGTTCGCCCGGGCCGCTGCTGCACGCTACGGCAATACGATCCAGGTCTACCAGATCTGGGATGAGCCCAACATCAGCAGCGGGTGGGGCGAGCAGCCCGCCGATCCGGTTGAATATGCGGTCCTGCTGGAAGCCGCCTACAATGCCATTCATGCCGTGGACCCCACAGCCACCGTTCTGACTGCGGGTTTGGCCCCCACTACCGAAACGGCGGGCGCAAATATCGCTGATGTGGCCTTTCTGCGTGCGCTCTACGAGAATGGCGCCGCCCCGTTCTTCGATGGCGTGGCGGGCAAACCCTACGGTTTCGACACAGGTCCAGATGACCGGCGCATCTCGCCGGATGTGCTCAATGCGTCACGCATGGTGCTGCTGCGCGAGGAGATGGTCCGGCAGGGTGATGGCGACAAACCGGTATGGGCCAGTCACTTTGGCTGGAACAGCCTGCCCGGCGATTGGGAAGGGCATCCCTCAATCTGGGGGCAGACCGATCCGAACCAACAGGCCGCACAGACTCTCGGCTACTATGAACGCGCCCTGCTGGAATGGCCCTGGGCCGGGGCATTGATCCTGGACAACTGGCAGCCGGATGCGCCCCCTGATGATCCCCGCTGGGGCTTTGCACTGCGCCGCCAAGACGGCGAACTGACCCCATTGGCTCAAGCTCTGCAAGCGGAGTCTGACCGCTTCAGCGGTGCGCTGTGGCCAGGGATCTACCCGGCTGATACCCCGCTTGCTGACTATGAGGGCGATTGGGAGTTCTCCGACCTGGGAGCAGACTTCAGCGAGTTTGGGGAAAGTCTCGTTACGGTTCCTTTCGCGGGCGATAGTCTGGGAATCATTGCACGCCGGGATAACTACCGTGCGTACCTGTATGTGTCTGTTGACGGGGAACCGGCGCGCGGCCTCCCTCAGGAATACGATGACACCGATGATGTGGGGCGCAACGGGGCCTATCTGGTGTTGACCTCACCCGATTACCAACCGCGTGTGGAAGCCGTGCCCATCGCGCAGGGATACACACAGGGGGAGATCCATATGGCCCACCTCGCCGCCGAGCGGGGCTGGGATCAGTGGGCGTTGGCTGGATTTGCCGTCGGGGCGAATGTCCCAACCCTTGGCTACGACCTGGCGATAGGGGCACTGCTTATCCTGACTGGGGCAGCCCTGCTTGTCGGGGTGCGTTACCTGGGTGAGTTGAATTGGATCGGCGATGTGTGGCGCTTTGCACTCAATCAGGTGAATGCAGGGGCCCAAATGGCCCTGACCGCTGCCACAGCAATCGCTGTATGGATCGGTATCGCGTTGACATTGGGGGGCTATGTGCCCGCCGTAATCCGGGACAGTGGATCCATCGGTTCGCTGATCTTCACAGCATTGACCGCTGGCGTCTTCTACTTCTCGCCAACGCTGATCGCCACTCTGATAGCACTCCTGTTCCTGTTCGTGCTGCTCTATTCCAAACCTGTTTACGGCCCCATGTTGATGGTCCTGTTTGCCCCCTTCTACCTGCTGCCACGGCCCCTTTTCGACCGGGCGTTCAGCATGGTTGAGGTGGTTGCCCTGCTCACGTTAGCCGTTTGGGTGCTGCGTACACTGGCCGCCTGGGGAGACGATGATATCCCGGTTGACCCACCAACACCCCGCCAACTCTGGTTTGAGTCGACACCGCTGGATAAGGCAGTTGTGTTGTTCACCGGTGTAGCAGTCGTTTCACTGGTGTGGTCGGATCTGGTGGGGGTGGCAGTCACCGAGCTGCGCATGATGGTGCTGGAACCGGCGGTACTGTATCTCTTCCTGCGAACGGTTCCTATGGAGGACGGAGACCGGTGGCGCATTGTCGACGCGCTGGTGATTGCTGGGGTCGTGGTCGCGTTTGCCGGTTTTGTGCAGTTTGGGCAGGATGTGCTCAGCACGCAGGGATTCGTCTGCCTGCGCAGCGTAACAGGTACGTGCAACAACGCTGCACTCTTCTTGGGTCGCATCATCCCGATCACGGCAGCCGAGCTGCTGTTCAACGTGGAGCGATCAGAGCGCCGCTGGCTGTATGCGGCCGCAGGTATGATCATGCTGGCGGCCATGGCGCTGACCACTTCACGCGGGGGACTGCTTCTCGGGCTGCCCGCCGGGCTTGGCCTCGTGCTGATTGTGTGGGGTGGACGCCGCGCGGCTATCGCTGTCGGTGCCGGTGTGGCGCTGATGTTCGTCTCATTGATCCCCCTTGGCCGGCTGGTGCCGCGCTTCAATCTGCTCTCCCAATCGAATCTGTTCCGCATCCAACTGTGGCAGAGCACGCTGCGCATGCTGCGCGACCATCCGATCACGGGTCTAGGCCTTGATCAATTCCTCTACGCCTACCGCGGCGGGTATATTCTTCCGGCGGCGTGGCAGCAGCCCGACCTGAGCCAACCACACAATGTACTGCTCAATTACTGGGTACGGCTGGGCATCGTGGGGCTTGTGGCAGGCATCTGGATGCAGATTGCCTTCTGGCGGATGGCCATCGCCACGCAGCGGCGCTTCAAGTGGTTTGCGCCACTTTCCAAGCGTGCGATGACCGTCGGTCTGATGGGCAGCATGGCTGCTTTTCTGGCACATGGCATGGTTGATGCCACCCACTTCGTGATCGATCTGTCTTACGTCTTCTTCATGACGCTTGGCCTGATGCACCAACTCCACGAGGAATCCGTGCCTGTGGGCGGCCAACAGCCCGCGGATTTATAGCATCGGCCCGGCGGCTTGGCTACAATAGCCGCTGCTGTCCCGGCAGATACTCTGGAGTTGAATTGTGCGCGTTTTGATTACCGGCGGGGCTGGTTTCCTGGGTTCGCATCTGTCGGACCGCTTTCTGGCAGAGGGCCACACCGTCATCGCGATGGACAACCTTATTACCGGCAGTGTGCGCAACATCGAACATCTAGCCGGTCATGAGCGCTTTTCTTTTGTCAAGCACGACGTGACAAACTACATCTACATCAGCGGTACGGTGGATGCGGTTCTGCACTTCGCTTCACCGGCTAGCCCGGTTGACTATCTCAACCATCCCATCCCCACACTGAAGGTCGGCTCACTGGGCACACACAACGCACTCGGTCTGGCCAAGGAAAAGGGCGCACGTTTCCTTCTGGCCTCGACCTCCGAGATTTACGGCGATCCGTTGGTGCACCCGCAGACGGAAGACTATTGGGGCAACGTCGATCCGATCGGACCTAGGGGCGTGTACGACGAAGCCAAACGCTTCGCTGAGGCGATGACCATGGCTTACCATACCTACCATGGTCTGGAGACTCGCATCGTGCGGATTTTCAACACCTACGGACCCCGCATGCGGTTGGATGACGGGCGGGTGGTGCCGAATTTCATCGGGCAGGCGCTCCGGGGCGAACCGCTCACAGTCTACGGTGATGGTTCTCAAACCCGAAGTTTTTGCTATGTCGACGATCTGATCGAGGGAATCTACAGGCTGCTGTTCTCCGAAGAACCCAAACCGGTCAACATCGGCAACCCGCATGAAATGAGCATCCTGGAGTTCGCGACGTTCGTCAACACGACGACTGGCAATCCGGGCGGCATTGCCATGCTGAAAAACAAGCGCATCAAGGGCGACCCACAAACCCGCCGCCCGGACATCAGCAAGGCTAAGCGTGTTCTGGATTGGGAGCCGTCGGTCAACATTGAAGAGGGTTTGCAGCACACGATTGCGTACTTCAGCGAGTTTGTTGAGGTTGACAGCTAGTGTCCGACAGCGTCCCTGGGGCAAATACACATGTGGTTGGATTCTAGCACGTTCGCGCAGCAGCGATGGGCAACCCTCTCGCTGGCTGCGGCGGCCGTCCTCGTCGGCATCCTGCTTGCCGAACTCCCTGTGGCGTGGGCAGCCATCGGCCTGGTGACCGTTGTGCTGGTGGGGGCCACTCTGATCGAACCACTGGTTGGTGTGGGTGTTGTACTTGTCCTCGGCCCGACCAAACCCTTTACCGATTTCTACGTTCCTGCTCTCCCGCTTGACCTCGGGCAGATCGCCCTGGTCATCACGTTGGGGGCCTGGTTCCTGCACGCCGCGCGCCGTGGCAAGTTGACCGTACCCCGTTCTCCACTGACTGTTCCCCTTCTGATCTACGTTGGCACTGGCCTGCTGAGCCTGCTTAATGCCCTGTCACTTGGCTATGCGCTCACCGAGCTCATTAAATGGGTGCAGCTGCTGGTCATGATGTGGCTCGTCTTGTTGGAAACACGCCACGATCCCTCCCGGCTTCGCCTGGTAGTTGGGCTGGTTCTGGGTGCCGCGGCAGTGCAAGCTGCGATTGGCGTGTGGCAGTTCGGTCTACGGGATATTGGCCCTGAGCATTACGAGATCCTGGGGGGGCGTTTCTACCGCGCTTACGGCAGTTTTGAGCAGCCGAACCCCTATGGCGGCTTCCTCGGCCTGACGCTGCCGCTGGCCCTTGGCATAACCGCTGGCGCTTTGGAACGCTGGATCGGACCGCTGCTGCGCCGCGAACGCGATCTACGCGAGGCGCTGAATTCCGACCTCTTGCGTCTGGCCGGTCTGAGCGTGTTGTGTGCCCTGCTATTGGCCGCACTGGTGATGTCATGGTCGCGTGGGGCGTGGTTGGGGTTTGCCGTTGCTGCAGCGGGAGTCCTCTTCGCATGGCCCAAACGTACCTGGATCGGCATCCTGCTGGTCATAGCCGGCATGCTGGCCGTTACAGTAACCTTACAATTTGACCTGCTGCCCGCCTCCCTGGAGGCTCGGCTGACTGGCTTCACACAGGACTTCACCACACTGGATGTACGCGGTGTGGATATCAACGACACCAACTATTCCGTGTTGGAGCGGGTCGCGCACTGGCAGGCCGCTTGGGAGATGGCCCGCTACCATCCGTGGTTGGGTGTGGGTATCGGCAATTACGAACCCGTCTATCCGGCCTTCGCACTGCTCAATTGGCCGCAGCCGCTGGGGCATGCACACAACATCTATCTGAATACACTCGCAGAGACCGGGGTAATTGGTCTGTTGGCATATGTGGCCTTCTGGGCTATAGTCCTCTGGCTCACGTGGCGTGTCACCCGGTCAGGCGAATCGTGGCGTCGGTTCTTGGCCATTGGATTATTTGGCACATGGGTCCACCTGAGCGCCCACAGCGTTCTGGACAAGCTATATGTCGCGAACCTTCATCTGCATATCGGGGTGCTGCTGGGTGTTGTGAGCGTTTTGGCACTATGGGAGCAAGAATGAGCGATACGATCCCGGAGGCTGGCCACATGACCACTGGCTCAATGATCACCCGATTTCGCGCCCGCCTCGACGACTACAAAGAGCTCAAGCGGTTCATCAAATTTGCGGTGGTTGGCGGCATTGGCTTCGTGGTCGACTTCTCCGTCTCCAACCTGTTCTGGGCGATTTTCCGTGGGTTGGAAGTCCAACCCCGCATCCCATTGCCCCTTGGCCTGGAGCCTATCGGCTATGTCGGCATCGGCGGTATATTCGGTTTTATGGCGGCCATTACCAGCAACTTCATCTGGAACCGCTACTGGACCTATCCGGACTCCCGCTCGAAGGCGATTGTGACCCAATATCTGATGTTCCTGTTGATCAATCTGTTTGGCCTGATCATCCGGGTACCCATCCTGGAGAACCTGAGCACGCCGCTCAGCACCCTGATCGGCGGCCTGCTGCCCGGTCTCGGCGTGGATTATCTCGCATTCGTCGGTCCGGGGGTTGTCTTGGTGCTCGGCAAGAATGCCGCATTGATCGTCTCGGTAACCATCGCCATGTTCTGGAACTTTTTCGTCAACCGCTATCTGACCTACGGTGACGTTGACTGATCCGGTTGCCATCGACTACACACCTGCGCTGGAGCAGGGTGGCGGGATCGGACGTTATACGCGCGAATTGATCCGGGCACTGGCCGCAGGCGACCGGCAGACACCTTACCGGCTGTTCGCCGCAGGCAGACACAATCTTCCACCGCTGCCCGGGTCCAACTTCCAATGGAAGACCACCCCGCTTTCAACCGAATGGCTCGCCCGGATCTGGCATCGTGCTCGGATCCCGCTGCGGGTTGAGCGCTTCACCGGGGAGGTCGCGATCTACCATGCCACGAACTTCACGCTGCCACCCCTCAAACAGGCAACCCGCGCTCTGCTCACAGTGCACGATCTCTCGTTCATCAAAGCACCGGAGACGGCGACACCGGGCCTGCGCGCTTACCTGAACAACGTGGTGCCGCAGTCCATCGCCCGGGCCGACCACATCCTCGCGGACTCGGAGGCCACCCGGCAGGACGTGATAGATATCTACAGCACCCCCGCCGACAAGGTCTCCGTGCTGTACTGCGGCGTTGAAGACCGCTTCCAACCGGTCATTGAGCCCGGCCATCTCCAACATGTGCGCGACAAGTACGCGATCGGTGACCGCCCGTTCATTCTGAGTGTGGGCACTGTGCAGCCGCGCAAGAACTACATCCGGCTGGTAGATGCGCTGCACCGTCTGAACCAACCCGGCTTGAAGCTGCTGATTGCAGGGGGTAAGGGCTGGCTTGACGATCCCCTGCACGAACATATCCGTACGTTGGGCATGGGCCGGCAGGTACAGTTCTTGGGATTCGTTGATGACGAGGACCTGCCTGCGCTGTACAGCGCGGCGCGGGTGTTCGCGTTTCCATCCCTGTACGAGGGATTCGGCCTGCCTCCGCTGGAAGCGATGGCCTGTGGTACACCGGTCGTCACATCGAATGTGTCATCGCTGCCGGAGGTAGTCGGTGGTGCCGCACTTACCGTCGATCCGACCGATGTGGATGCCATCGCAGATGCACTCAACCGTCTGCTGCATGATGGCGCTCTGCGCACCGACCTGGCCACCCGCGGGCAGATCCGTGTGCAGAAGTTCAATTGGGGCAGCAGTGCCGCCCAACTGCGGCAGCACTACCAACGGCTGCTATCCACTTAGCGCATTCGACAGATCATCGCCGTGTTGGATCATATACGTCGGGATATTGGCCCCAGCAGACTGCATCGCGATCCGCCGCGCACCGGGGCGCCCCCCAAAGGTCTCGGCATCAACAACGACGGCTACCATCTGTAAACCACGTGCTGCGAATTCCTGTGCCACATCGACCCACCCATTGCGGGTGGATGGGGTGATCATGATCACGGTGGTACCGCGCGAGAGGATATCTGCCTCCCCGCGCAGCAGATGATCAAACGGCAGTGTGCCTTCAGCACGCAGCACGGCCAATGTCTCCAGAATCTTGTTGAGCTGGCGTCCCCCACGGTCCACCTGTAGATACTCACGCCGCTGTGCATGCGCCACAAATCCGACTGCCCGGTCCTTCATCAGGAAGAGCCGCGCTAAAGAAGCCGCCGCTGTGATCGCGTACTCTTCTGTTGTGGGCGGTAGATAGGGCGGCGTGGTCAGCGCTTCTGCAGCGGACTCGCCAGTGTGTACGCTTTTCTCAGCATCCAGCATGATCCACAGATCGGAAAGCGGATCCAGCTCAAACTCCTTGACGAGCAGGCGCTGCTTGCGCGCGGTGCTGCGCCAGTGGATACGGTTCAGGCTGTCGCCAGGCATATAGTCCCGGATGCCAGCAGCATTGGTGGTCACATAGTGCGTACGTTGGCGAAGCGCGTCACCCCCCGGCAGCGGACCGGCCGGCAGTTGAAAGCCGCCCACATCGATGGTCTGCGGATAGACGATCAGGCGGGAGGTTTGCGGCAGGTCGCGCTCGAGCTGGAAGAGGCCAAACGGATCGCCTGTGGCAACCTTCATCGGACCGAGCACGAACTCACCCCGGCGGGAGCACAGCGTTTCGATCTCACGGACGGCGGACTCTTTGGGCGGCAGGCTGCTGATCACATGGCTGGCGTGGTGCCCCGGCAGGCTCGACGAATCATAGATCTCCAGCCAGAGTTTGGGCAGTGGGCCGGTATTGGTCACGATGAAGGTCTCTTTGAGCGTACTGCCGACCTGTGCCCGGCGGGCCTGTGCCCGTCGCCGGATGCTCAACCAGTTTGCACTGCCCCATGCCCACGCCAGGGCAAACACCATCAGGCCGATGAATGCATACCCCACGTTGAAGAAAAACGCTTGCCCGGTGATGAGCCCGGCCAACAGGCTCACCGCAATGATCAGATAGACCGCGTTCCGCCGCCGGTCGTCCATCATTACCGCATTCCCAACGTGGCACCCGGCACAGGAGTCCGGCGCAGGATATCGGCGATGATGTTCTCAGCATTGACGGTCATATCGGTGATGCGGGCGGTGCGCCCCACAATGATCCGGTGAGCCAGTGTGGATTCCGCCATGTCTTTCACATCATCGGGCAGCACATGATCGCGACCGGCAAGCACGGCACGTGCCTGGCAGGCTCGGTACAGGGACAGACTTCCGCGCGGGCTGGCCCCGAGATAGACGGCGTCGTGGTGGCGGGTGGCGGTCACCAGATCGACGATGTAGCGTTTCACCTGGTTATCGAGATAGACCGACCTAACCTCTTCCTGAGCACGCAACAGCTGGTCTACCGAGACAACCTGCTCAATTGACTCAACCGGGTGTTGGTACTGCTGTGCGTCTAAGATCGCGAGTTCCTCGTTTGGTTCCGGGTAGCCGAGATGGATGCGCAGCAGGAAGCGGTCCAGCTGGGCTTCCGGCAGGGGGAACGTGCCTTCATACTCAATCGGGTTCTGTGTCGCCATCACCATAAACGGACGCGCCAGCTCGTACGTCGTGCCATCCGCCGTGACCTGATACTCTTCCATGGCCTCCAACAGGGCAGACTGAGTCTTGGGTGTTGTGCGGTTGATCTCGTCAGCCAGCACGATCTGAGCCATCAGCGGCCCAGAGCGGAACTCAAATTCCTGGGTGCGCTGGTTGAAGATCGACACACCTGTGATATCGCTGGGCAGCATATCCGGTGTGAACTGAATACGGCTGAAGCTGCACCCGATCGAACGGGCAAGTGCTTTGGCCAGCATGGTCTTGCCTACACCCGGCACATCCTCGATCAGCAGGTGGCCTTCACACAGCAGGCCGATGACAGTCAGCATGATCTCGCGCTTCTTACCAATGATCACCTGGCTTACATTGCGAACAATACGTTCACCAACGGTCTGGGCGGTTGACGACATTCGGGTCTCCTTTTCTCACCACATGCACGGATTGTATCAGAAACGGGTTAACAATTGTGAAAGCATATGGTTGACGTAGGGGATCCATACGCTATAATACGAGCACTCTACGGCCCGCTAGCTCAATTTGGCAGAGCAGCTGACTCTTAATCAGCGGGTTCCAGGTTCGAGTCCTGGGCGGGTCATACGCGAGGTCACCCCTACCGGTGACCTCTTTTGTGTGGAGGGCTGCATGGCGTTGATCAAGGGTCTGTGGGGCATCGCACGCCCCAATCAGGTAGTGTCCGTGCTGATGGTGTTTATCCTTGGCATACTCGGGGCGTGGGCGTTGGGTGGCCAGCCGGCTGTCGTGCCCGTGGTGTGGGCAACAGCCATCGTACTGCTGCTGACTGTGTCCATCCACTACGTGAATGAATACGCTGACGTTGAAACCGACAGCCTGACTGAGCGCACACCGTACTCCGGCGGGAGTGGCGTCCTGCCAAGCGGTGCGGTGCCGCGCGACGTGGTGATGCCATCCTTGGGGTTGTGGGCCTCATCCTCCAACTGACCGCCGTGCTGGTGGGAATTCATCCCGCCAGCGCGTTTGCTGTTATGGCGTTCATTGCTGCAGCAGGTTGGGCCTATTCGCTGCCGCCCGTGGCGCTTTCCTGGCGAGGCCTAGGCGAGATCGACAATGCGCTGCTGGGCGGCATGATCATGCCGGTGTACGGCTACCTGATCGTGGATCCATTCATCAGCCCGGTGTTCCTGCTGGCATGCGTCCCCTTTGTCGTCCTGGATTTCACCAACCTGATGGCCACCACCTGGCCGGATCGCAAAGCGGACGCAGCAGTCGGCAAGTTCACACTGGTGACCCGCCGGTCTGTGCCGCAGCTGCGGCGTCTTTTCCGGGTGCTTGTCGTTGTGGGGTATACACTTGTGCCGCTTGTGGGTCTGTTGGGCGTGCCGCTGCCCGTCGTTGTCGGCAGTATGCTCGCGCTGCCCCTGTCGATCTGGGCAGTTCGGACCTATACCCGGCAGGAAGACCCCACACCCGCTGTCTGGGCGATGGTGGTGATGTTGGTCGGGCAGTTAGGTGGCTGGTTCATCACAGCCGCATTTGTGTGAGCCCTACACGCACACGATAGAATCCTAGTGAGGAGAGAAGAAACAAACCCGGTAAGGATGGACTTTCGTGCCCGATATCGAAGAGATCGAAGTTAAATTCGTGCTGCCCGACCTGGATGCCATGCGTGAGCGCCTGCGTGAGCTGGGGGCGCGCCCGCGTGGGCAGTACCACGAATTCAATATCCGGCTTGATGATCCTGACGGCAGCCTGGATGAGCGCAACATCCAACTGCGCGTCCGCCGCGCGGTGGAGGGTCAAGATACCTTCAGCAAGCTGACGGTGAAAACGCCATCGGCTGACAGCGACCCCGCCTTTAAGATACGCCGCGAGATCGAAACCCTCGTCGACGATTACGATGCCTTGGTCGCCACACTGGAATTCCTGGGCTACACACCCTACTGGCGCTACGAAAAATATCGCGAGAAGCTCACACTTGGCGAGGTGGAGATCTGCCTGGATCGGGTGCCGATCGGCCAGTTCATGGAGCTTGAGGGCCCCAAGGAGGCAATCCGGGAGGTGGCCAGCCTTATTGGTCTGAGCATGTCCGAGAGCCTGACGCACAGCTACAGCAAGCTCTTCCGCCGGGCCTGTGATGCGCTCGGCCTGGAACATGGGGATCTGACATTCGAAGCACTGCGGGGCGTAACCATCGACCCGCAGCTCTTTTTTGAGATGGCTTAACGCATGGCCGTACTGACCGAACCCCTGACGGTGGATGCGCTGTGTGAGCACCATCATGTAGACGAAAAACATGGTCACTGCGTAGGCTGCCACGCGGCTGCTCTGTTCCGGCTGACGGCACACATCCACAGCCTTGACAGGGAGCTGGCGGAGATCGCCTATTACAGCGGCCTGCTGCACAATGTGGCCAAAGCAGCAGGCAAGAAGGGGCATCACAAGCGTGGGCGCGATATCCTGCTTACCACGCCGCTGGAAGGCTTCAGTGAGAACGAACAGCAGATGATGGCGCTGGCAGCATATTTCCATCGCAAAAAGTGGAAGCGCGAAAAGCTGGAAACGGAGATCAGCTATCATTTGCTGCCGCGCCGTTTGCGTGAGCCTGCCCTGCTGGTCGCCTCGCTGGTGCGCCTGGCTGATGGCCTGGACCACTCACGCACGCAGGCCTCACAGATCGCCGACTATGAGCTGCCTACCACCGGGCCGGGGATCGTGTGGGTGGCAGGTCCACAAGCGGAAAAGGATGCTCGCAAGGCAAACAAGAAGGCAGATATGTGGTCAGCGCTGGTTGGGCTCCCGTTGGTGGTTCAACCGGTCTGAACAGGGCTTGGCCACGCCTCCGCTTCAATGGCGGGTCCCGGTGTGGCCAAACGCTAGCGGCTTTCCTGCTGCCTGCGCCACGTATCCAGGACTTCGGCCAGCCAGCGCTCAATGCTGGCGATGTGCATGGTAGGCACATCCTCCTCGCCAAGCCGCTCTCGGATGCGCGCCATGATCCGGCAGGCCACGATCTCCCGGTTGGTCAGGTCCCCGCGCCGTTTGAGATAGTCCTCGATGAGCGCCGCATCCTGTTCAGTAAGCTGGCCAACGCGCGTCTCTTCTGTCACGAAGTAGTACTTGGGGTTTTCGACCGCTTTGGCAGATTGTTCCTTACGCAGGCTTTTGAGGCTCACCTCCCCCTCATCGAAGACAACCAGCGTTCCGGCGGCTAGGTCGCCCAGCCGCCTCGCCTGCGGATTGACAAACATCGTGATCACCCCCGCGCCGTACGCCGTCGGCAGCAGATCCACAATGCGGACCAGGTTGCGAATGACAGCTTCCGTGAAGCCCGCGGGCAGGCCGTCCACCCGTATGACGCGCACACGCAGCAGACGCTTACCGGGTGACTGCCCATTCCACAGCGTTTCAAACACGATGAAGTAGCCCCACAGCAGGAAAAACGCGATGAGACCGACCACGGCCAGCACAATCCCCCCCTGCGTCTCGATTAACGTCTCGATATCCGGAGCGAGGGCCAACGCGATAAAGAAGCCTGCGCCGTAGAGCAGCACGTACAGCACGAGTAGGATCACGTGATCGACCATGGCTGCCATGAAACGCGTGCCCAGCCCGGCAACCTCATAGCCAAACGCGACGTTTTCCGGTGTTTCTATCTGGAGGAGTTCTTCCTGCACAGTACGTCCTTGCCATACCATCAATGTTCTGGGCAGAGTATAATGCAGGCAGTGATAATTGGGTAGGATGCTGTTATGAACCTCGATGAATTCACCGAATCCCGCCAGGCAACCTGGCAGGCACTCAGCGATCTGCTCGACTACAGCCAGCGCAGCCTGACGCGGCTCAACACAGCTGAAGTCCGCAGGCTGGGCAGCTTGTACCGGGCAGTTACCTCCGATCTCGCATTGGCCCAGCGGGATTTCCCACAGAGCCGTGTGACCCGGTATCTGAACCAGTTAGTCGGGCGCGCACATGCGTTCATCTATCGCGACGAACCATTCGCGATCAGGCGGCTGCGGCGTTTCATCAGCCACGACTACCCGAGTTTATTCCGTGAGTCTCTACCGTACTTCCTCATTGCCTTTACGCTGTTTATGGTGCCTGCGATCCTGGCCGGGTTGGCAGTGTGGATCAATCCGGATGCCGCGTACCTGCTGCTGCCGACCAGCATCAGCGAACAGCTGGTCCCCCTGGTTGAGGGCGGTGAGCTGTGGATCGATATCTCTCCGGAGCAGAGTCCGGCTGTTGCCTCCTTCATCGCGCGCAACAACATTCAGGTGACATTTTTGGCCTTTGCCGGGGGCATGCTCGCCGGGCTCCTGACGATCTACGCCATGGTCTTCAATGGTCTGCTGATCGGCGGGTTGATGGGGCTGACCACCCACTATGGCCTCGGCGGGGAACTGGCCAACTTTGTGATCGGCCACGGCGTGGTCGAGCTGACTGTGATCTTTATGGCGGGCGGGGCAGGCCTCATGATCGGGTGGGCGATCATCAACCCTGGCCTCAAACGGCGCGGCGATGCGATCATCGAAGCGGCAGGCAAGGCCGTGCTGTTGATTGTGGGCTGTGTGCCGCTGCTGTTGGTCGCCGGGATGATCGAAGGGTTCATCTCCGACAGCGCGCTACCCTGGCCGGGCAAGTGGGCCGTCGGTCTGCTCAGCGGGGTGCTGCTCTACGGCTACCTGCTGTTCAGCGGGCGCAGCGATCAGGATGAACCCGCTGAGGACGATCCGTTCACAATGCTCCTCGACCCTTCAACTCCAGGTAGCGGTTGATCACTGACCAGGAAAGCTG
>JAADYX010000347.1 GCA_010092885.1 Chloroflexota bacterium
CAGTTCACCATACTGGCCCCACCGGCTGACACACCCTTCATTGACCCGGACATCATCGAGGGGCGCTGGCTGCAGCCGGACGATACCAACGCCCTGGTGATCGCCAGCGAGCTGGCCACGGAGTATCCGGAGCTGGAAGTCGGGCGCGAGATCCGGGTGGACCTGGGCCCGGTGACACGGACCATGGAGATCGTCGGCATTGTGAACCTGGTCGGCATTGAATTCGGGTACGCACCGTTCGACTACATCACGCGGGTGCAGGGTGCGGCGGGCCAGTCGTTTGTCTCCATTGTGGGTATGGAACGCTCCACGCTTCAATTCCAGACGGAGACCACCCGCGCCATCGAAGAACGGTACAAGGACAACGGAATCGGAGTGGGCGGCACGCAGACCACCCAACAGCTGATCGGGCTCATCCAGAACCAGGTCAACGTGGTGGTCGGGTTCATGCTGTTCATGGCGGTGCTGCTGGCCATCGTCGGCGGACTGGGGTTGGCTAGCACAATGAGCCTGAACGTATTGGAGCGCACCCGGGAGATCGGTGTGATGCGTGCTATCGGTGCTTCCGATGGTGGGGTGCGCAACGTCTTTTTGACTGAGGGCCTGTTGATCGGGTTCATCAGCTGGATACTCGCTGCGGCCATCAGCGTGCCGATCTCGTCACAGTTTGCGGCGGCCATCGGCAATGCGTTCTTCGAACGCCCGCTGGACTATGTGTTTGAGCCGCTCTCGGTCGGATCGTGGTTTATCATCGTGATGTTGATCGCCGCGGCTGCCAGTCTGGTGCCATCCAACCGGGCGGCCCAGGTCAGCGTGCGTGAATCGCTTGCGTACGAATAAGCGCGGGCTTACAATTTTGAGGGGTCTATTCACCATCTTGGAGGATTTATGCGGTACCTAGCTGTAGTCATCGTCGCACTGGCGATGTTGATGGCTGCCGGGTGTGGGGGCACAGAGACCATCACGCCGGAACCGGAACAAGAACCAACCGTGCAGGCCGCACAGGCGGGCGAATCGGTTGTGAGTGCCACAGGGGAAGTCATCCCCGCGGACTATACCGTGCTCTCGTTTGTCAACGGGGGCACCGTCGCTGAACTGCTGGTAGATGAGGGCGATCAGGTCAGCCCCGGTGATGTGATCGCCCGGCTGGACACCACCCAGCTGGAAGCCGAACTCGCGGCGGCACTGGCCGGGCTGGCACAGGCTGAAGCCGACCTGGCCCGCACAGAGGAAGGCCCAACCGAGGATGAGATCGCAGCGGCAGAGAACACCGTTCGGGCAGCCAACGCCCGGACTGCCGCCGCAGCCGCCAACCGCGATGCGCTGTTCACAGCCATCACCGAAGCCGACATCATGGAAGCCGAGGCCCAGCTGCATGAGGCCAGCCTCCAGTTGGAGGAACTACAGGAGTCGATGGACAGCCTGATCCACACGGCCAACACTATCGACCTGAGCGAGTTTGAGCCGGGCGATCCCAACCCCCTTTCGGCGGGTGAAGGCCTGGCCCTACAGATCGAGCTGGCCGAACTCCAGCTGACGGCGGCCAGCGCCACACTTGAGGATCTGCTCGACGGGCCCGACCCGGACCGGGTGGCGGTGGCCAACGCCCGGATCGCGCTGGCGGCGGCACAGGCGGACGCGGCGGAAGCCCGCCTCGATCTGCTGATGGCCCAGCCCTTCCCTGAAGAGATCGCCGTGGCTGAGGCGGGTGTGGAACAGGCGGAAGCCAACGTGGAGGCGGTCGAGGCGCGCATCGCGCAGTCGGAGATTCAGGTGCCGTTCGGCGGTACCGTGGTCAACCTGTTTGTGGATGAAGCGGAATACATCGGGCCGGGGCAGCCCGTGCTGGAGATCGGCGACCTGGAAGGCCTGCGCGTCGAGACCACCGACCTCAACGAGATCGACGTGGCGCGCGTGGACGTGGGCGATGAGGTCATCGTCACGTTTGATGCGCTGCCCGGCGTCGAAGTCGACGGCGAAGTATCGCGCATCGCACCGAAGAACTCGCCCGGCACCGGTGTGAACTACACGGTCGTGATCGAGCTGATCGACACGCCGGATGCGGTGCGCTGGGGTATGACGGCCTTCGTTGACATCATAGTAGATGAATAAGAAGGGGTTCACTGTGAAGAAGCATGTGCTGATGATTGTTTCCGTGCTGGCAGCTGGCGTATTGGCAGCCTGCGGCGGAATTGGCCCGGATGCCGGCGGTAACGGCGAGGTCTCAGATGCAGGCGCCGACCCGGACGCACCCATCCTGCAAACCGGCGGTGTGGTCAGTGCGACGGGCATTGTGGTGCCGAGTGAAGAAGCGTCGCTGGCGTTTGAAACGGGCGGCCAGCTGGTGGAACTGAATGTGGAGGTTGGCGACGAGGTGCAGGAGGGCGACGTGCTCGCCCGGCTGGATGCCAGCATCCTTGAGGCGCAGATCGCCAACGCGGAAGCGTCAGTCGGCGTGGCGGAGGCCAACCTCGATCTGGTGACGGCCGGTCCGCGTGATGCGCAGGTCGCCGAACAG
>JAADYX010000348.1 GCA_010092885.1 Chloroflexota bacterium
CACCAACAGCTCCGATGACAACACGCTGCTGACCGGTGTTTCCGGTGAAGAGTACGCCATTGGCTTCTTCGGCTATGCCTACTACGCGGCCAACCAGGGCTCCCTGAAGGTCGTGCAGATCGAGAATGCTGACGGCGAGTGTGTCGAGCCCAGCGACGAGACCGTCCAGAGCGGTGAGTACAACCCGCTGAGCCGCCCGCTGTTCATCTACGCCAACAACGAGTCCGTACGTACCAAGGACCAGGTTGCTGCTTACCTTGAGTACTACTTCAGTGAAGAAGGCCAGGCCGTGGTTCCGGAAGTAGGCTACAGCCTGCCGCCGGAAGGCACCTTCGAGGCCAACCAGGCCGCTCTGGAAGCCATCCTCGCGGGTGAGGATCCGGGCAGCTCCACCGGTGGCGACGCCGCCGCCGACTCAACCTTCGGCACTGCCGAAAACCCCATCGTTTTCGCGTTCGTCCCCTCCGGTGACAGCGACGAAATCATAGCGAGCGCCGATGAACTGGCCGAGGTTCTGGAAGAAGAGACCGGCCTGGTCATCAACGCCGAAGTGCCCACCAGCTACGTCGGTGCCCGTGAGGCGCTGTGCGACGGTGAGGCGCAGGTGACTGCGCTCAACACGTTCAACGCGATTGTGGCTGCCGAGCAGGGCTGCGGTGAGGTTGCCCTCGTCGCCGAGCGCTTCGGCAATCCGTTCTACAAGGGCCAGATCATCGTCCGCGCTGACAGCGGCTACGAGAGCGTAGAAGACCTGTCTGACGCGACCTTCTGCCGCCCTGACCCGACCTCCACCTCCGGCTGGATCATCCCCAGCATCACCCTGCGTGCCGCAGGCGTCGATGTGGATGCCCTTGAGGTTGTGGATGCCGGTGGTCACGACGGTGTTGTCCGCGCCGTGTACAACGGTGAGTGCGACGCTGGCGCGACCTTCGTCGATGCCCGTGGCAACGTGGAAGAAGAGTTCGCCGATGTCATGGATGCGGTCATTGTGCTGACCGAGTCCGTTGAGATCCCGAACGACGGTGTCCAGTTCAGCCCGCTGCTGCCGGATGACATCCGCCAGACGCTGGTTGACGCCATGGTCGCGCTTTCCGAGCAGGAAGGCGACGTCCTGGAAGAGATCTACGAGTGGGATACGCTCATTGCCCTGGGTGATGAGTTCTACGATCCCTTCCGCCAGGTGCTTGACGCCTCCGGCGTGGACATCGATGACTTCATCGAAGAGTAAGCTGCTCTCTTGAGCAGTTGACAGGGGACTCCGGCGTTGCCGGAGCCCCCTTTTTGATTTGCATTCCCATTGAGCAACGCACACAATTACGACTGCTCGCGCACATCACCATAAGTTGGGAAGACCATGCTAGAGATCAAGAACCTCACCAAAGTCTATGACACGGGCACGGTTGCCCTCAAGGATGTTACCTGCACCATTCCAGATGGGTCCTTCACAGTGGTCATCGGGCTCAGCGGGTCGGGTAAGTCGACCATGCTGCGCTGCATCAACCGGCTGATCGACCCGACCGACGGCCAGATCATCTTCGACGGGCAGGATATCACAGCCGCTCGCGGCGAGGAACTGCGCAAAATCCGGCGGGAGATCGGCATGATCTTCCAGCACTTCAATCTGGTGCGCCGTTCGACCGTGCTCACCAACGTGCTCAGCGGCAGGCTCGGCTATGTCAACCCTGCCATGAGCCTGTTCAACCGCTTTCCGCAGGAAGACCGCGACCGCGCCTTGGAGGCGCTCGAACAGGTCGGCCTGGATGACAAAGCCTACAACCGCGCGGATGCCCTTTCCGGCGGGCAGCAGCAGCGTGTGGGCATCGCCCGCGCCCTGATGCAGCGGCCCAAGATGATCCTGGCTGACGAACCGGTTGCCAGCCTGGACCCGGTCCTGGCTCACTCCATCATGGAGTACCTGGAGAAGCTCAACCAGGAACAGGGCATCACCATTCTGTGCAGCCTGCACTACCTCGACCTCGTCCAGCGGTACAGCACCAACGTGATCGGGCTGCGCCGGGGCCGTCTGGTCTACCAGGGAACCAACGAGGATATCCGCAACCTGACCGACGCCGACTTCAAAGACATCTACGGCGAGCAGGCCGTGCGCATCGGCACCGGCAGCATTACTGGCTAATCGACCCCAAGGAGAGAGAACCATGAGTGCAGAACTGCCGCCCGAACTCGCCAACATGCAGCAGGACGAAGAGGGCGACATCATCATGAACCCCATCCGGGAGCGCAACCCACTCGTCACCGCGGCGATGGGTATCGTGCCCGGGTTGGGGCATTTTTACATCGGTCGCCCGGTGGCGGGTATCCTGTACCTGATCTCGGGCATCTTTATGGTCCTGTTGATCCTGTGGGTGGGCGCACAGGCGGAGTTCGATCCCTTCGGGCAGATGTTCGCCCGGGATGTCGAACGGTACCTGGGCATCGCCCTGCTGCAGTACCTGCTGATCGCGTTCGCCGTGTTGTTCTGGGTGTGGCAGGCAGCGGCTGCCGCCCTCAAAACGGCGGGGCGGCGGCGGGCCGCGCCCGTGGTGGGGGCCGTCGCGCTGATCGGCTTCACCTACCTGTTGGGCTTCCAGGCGACTGAGGTCGACCTGGAGAAGTTCATCACGGAATTCCCGGATACCTTCCGCATCTTCACGCTGATCATCTGGCCGTGGGAACAGGCCGTCCAGCGTGACGAGATCCTGCTGACGGCACAGACCAACTGGCTGACGCCCTGTGCGGGTGACCCCCCTGAGCAAACCCGCGAGGGCGATACCTGGATCACCCTGGACCCGGCCTGCGGCGAGATCGCTGCCTTCAGCCTGGAGGAGGCGCGCGTGGTGCCCGGCACTCAGCTGACCGCGACCGGCAGCGGCTTTGACCCAGGGGTCCCCGTGGAGCTGTGGTGGATCCTGCAAAGCACCGATCCCGACGTGCCTGAAGAGGAAGTCGAGGACCCGGAGACCCCGGAAGGGGCACCGGAGGTGGAGGGCTTCATCCCGAACCTGTTGGTCAACATCGTGCCGCCGCCGCCTGAGGAGGAGGAAGAGATCATCGATGTGGACGCGGTGGCAGGTTTCGCCAGCCATCCACCTGTCTACAATGCGGATCCGCGGATCGGCACGCTGGCCAACCCCGAAGACTTTGAGGACGGCCAGACCGGCAGCATCGAGATCATCCCGAACGAGGAGGGCATGTTCGAGGTGACCTTCGGTGCGCCGCAGAGCCTGCCCACGCCGGATGAGGGACCGTACACCTACGTCTGGCAGGCCCGGCAGACAGAAGCGCTGAGCGCGCCGCGCATCTCGGATGACTTCCGGCTGGCCGTGGACCGCATGGTGGTGACCATCTTCCAGGCGCTGATGGCCACGAGTCTGGGCATCATCTTTGCGGTGCCGGTGAGCTTCCTGGCGGCCCGCAACCTGATGTTCGACAACCCCATCACGCGGATCATCTACTATGTGGTGCGCTTCCTGCTGAACGTGGTGCGCTCCATTGAGCCTATCATCTGGGGTGTGATCGCCATCGCCTGGGTGGGCCTTGGCCCCTTCGCGGGCGTCATGGCGCTGATGATCCACACCATCGCCGCGTTGGGCAAGCTCTACTCAGAGAGCATCGAGAGCATTGACGCCGGCCCGATCGAGGCCATCACGGCCACGGGTGCCACCCGCCTGCAGACGATCCTGTTTGCCATCGTGCCGCAGATCGTGCCGCCGTATATCTCCTTTACGCTGTACCGCTGGGATATCAACGTGCGGATGTCCACCATCATCGGCTTTGTCGGTGGCGGTGGCATCGGCCAGATCCTCTTCCAGTGGATCAACCAGTCGCGCTGGGGATCGGCGGGCATGGCCGTCTGGCTGATCGCCATCACGGTCTCCGTCCTGGACTACGCCTCATCGGAGCTGCGCAAGCGCTTCGTGTAAACCCGTTCACCCCGTCCCTGGCACCGGTCAGGGGCGGGGCCCATCCCGCCTTTGTCACGCATCCGGTCGATGCGTTCTCGCCGCCGGGAGCATCACACCAACCAACAGAAACAGCAGCATCACGGCCGTACCGGCAACCCACAACACGAAAGCCCATTGCCCAACAGGCAGCAGCGCCAGCACAGCAGTCAGCGCCACGCCCACCCGATAGACAACCAGCGGCACTACTGCCGCATCCGGCAAGGGGATCGGCAGGGCCGCAAACAGCAGGGACAGGATGGCGAGCATCACCGGCAGGCGCTGCGCTGGGGCGAGGTTGAGGGCCGCCAGCATGGGAGAGCCATTGGTCAGGACAAGAAGCCATACGCCCAGGCCCACGATCCATGCCGCGATGATCACAAGCACCGGCAGCGCGCCGCGCACCGCTCGCCAAGGCCCGGTATAGGGCTTGAAGATGGTTTCCCCGATGCGCAGCAGCTCCCCGAAATCGGCCGAACGCACCCGGATCGTGCCATGGCGCTCAGCCATCAGCGGGATGTTTGCCTGGTGCAGCAGGAAGGCTTCTTGCAGCGACTCGGTGATGACGACCTGCTGCGTGTAGGTCGGGTGATTGGTGATCGTCTCAGCGCGGTGTTTGGTCACCGCGATGGTTTCCAGCACGGCGTTTTCGCCAAAGACCGTCTCGAAGTGCACGGCTGTGCTGCTGCCTGTGGTCACGATCTCGGCGAAGGTGTGGCGTTCAGGGTCGAGATAGCCGAAAGCGACAACCGGCTCGACATTTGCCATCGCGAGTTGATACTCGCCCGCCCGTCTGAAGCCCAGCGCAAGCAGCTCCTCATGGCGGCGGATCGCGGCTCGGGTGGAAGGGCGCAGCCCCTCATCACTTACATCCAGGTAGCGTGCCCGCTGGACGGCCTGGCCCAGCATGATACTGCGGGCCAACGGCGAGGCACCCAACAGCACCACCAACGCGATCAGGCCGGCGATGGCCGGTGGTGCGTTCAATCCGGTGCGCAGCAGCAGCCACGCCCCCGCGTAAACTCCCACCAGCAGCAGGCCACCGCTTATCCGTCGCAGTACGTCTTGCAAGAGATTGTCCTTTCGCCTGTGTGTATTGGCCTTCGCTGCTACAAACAAGACATCGTAATGTGATTTTGGTACAAGGTCATGACGCTTTGACGTGTTCAGATTCACCGGATAGCTCGCATTGAACGGCTGTTGCACCACGCGCTTCTGCATGTTCCTGACGACGCGCTTGACAGATCCGGATGTGAGTGTAGAAAGCACCGAGACGAAGTGCAATCTGCTGGCAGGTTGTCACTCGTCAGTGCGCGTGTGTACTATACGGAAAAGTCAGAGGAGCAAACCATGCGACTGTTACCCCTGCTGAGCGGCGTGCTGCTGATCGCTGGATGCGCGGTGCCTTCACCCGAACCGGCTCTCACGCTGCCACCCGAGGCCATCCTGCCGCCTGCGGTGGCCTTCAGCGACGATGCGGTCATCCTGGAAGACGACATCCGGGCGGAGTTGGGCTTGGTTCAGCGCCACACCCTGGTAGAGATCCCCACAGCGGACGATCCGGTGCGCTTCATCGTCACGACGGTGGCATCGGATGAACTCCGGCGGGTGGGCCTGGGGGAGCGCCTCACGGCGTTCGATGATCTGCTGGCCGCCCGCCCGGATCTGGCGGCCTATGAGGTGCCCCTCGCTGATGAGGGCGAGCCGCTGCCCGACCCAATCACGCTCGAGGCGGCGCAGGTGTTCAACACGCACCCGGCGTATGTCGGCTCAGGCCTGCGCTATGTGACACTCTACGCACAATACCTCCCCATGCCCAACAACGACGCGCTGCGCGCCGTTTACCTGGAACACAGCGCGGACCGTACCGCCGTGATCAAGGTCACCATGCTGGTGCGCCATCCCTCCCTGCCTGAAACCGACCCGACCATCGACCCCGAGCAGTACGATCAGAGCGCCTACGGGGACTTCCTGGCGAACTACGCCGCGATCGTCGTGCCCATGGTGGCGGCGTTGGCCGAACAGCCACCGGATACCTTCGAGCCGGGGTTGGCCACGCTGGATGCCTTCGTGCAGTCGATCCGGGTGCTTTCGTCCGGAAACTAAACGGATTTTTACGTGCTGCCGGGTAGCCGGGAGGACGCTGCGGCTGGTATAGTTATGTGGACAGTAATGTAAATGCCAAGCATGCAGAAAGGACGGGCACCATGACCGTCGTGATCGACCCTGTATTTTCGGTCTACAGGCTGACCCAGCGCGATACGGATTATTCGCTGCTGCGCCACCGCCGCACGATGTCCGTTGTCAGTTATGAAATCGAAAACGCCACCCTGCTGGATGGCGCTGAGAACGTCATCTTTTCCAGCTTCCAGCGGATGAGCAAGTTCCTGCCCCAGGTGGACCGCTACACACGCATCGCGGCCAGGGCCGACCAGGTGTGGGTTTTCGGCATTCCGGATGTGGCCGTGCCGCCCATCCCCAACGTGACCTATGTCCCGCTGGAAGCGAAGGACCAGCTTGCCAAGGAATGGTTCCTGGTCAGCTACGGGCCGGGCTACGCCAGCGCCCTGGCCACCGAAGAGCTCACCCACATCGACGATCCCGATGACATGCGGCAGTTCCGCGGCATCTGGACCTTTGACCGGCGGCTGGTGAATGTGCTCTACGGCTGGCTGACGCGCATCGTGGAAGCCGATACGTACAACATCGACCAGGCCGAGTTCAACGAGACCACCCACCTGACCCGCATGGCCAACACCATCACCCGCATGGAGACGCTCACCGGCGATGACCGCCTCACACAGATGGAAAGCAGCCTCATCGCAGGGGAGATCCGCGAAACGCTGATCCACGAGGTCCAGGCGGTGTACACGCGGATGATGGCGGACGAGTAGCGACGCTATCCGCAGCGGCGAAGAAGGCACTCACCCGAGCGCCTTCTTTTTTGTTGCGACTATCTCTCGTGGCTACGGTTGGTAGGGTGCTTCCTTCAGCAGGTGGCTGATCAGCAGCTTGAAGTAGAGAAACGGTATGAACCATTCCAGCCCGGCTGTCGGTGTGATGACGTAAAAAGAGAGGAGCAGCCCACCTGCATACAGCGCAAAGGCGACCGGGCGCTGCAGGTAGAGCGGGATCAGCAGGATGAGGGCAGCGGCGGCCATCAGGTAGGCGTATGCGACAACGAAGTAGATCCAGTCCATCCCTCGGAAGAAGGTAGCGATCAGAAGGAGATGCACACCGTGTAGGGCGACGAAAGGTAGATGGGCCTTAAGGCCCGTACGCCCCTCACGATGATACCAGCGCTTGGCCGCCGAGGTGGCATTTGTGATGATACCACCGACGATATCAAAGCTGAGCAGGGCAGCGATAATGGTTTGCAAAGCCGTCCAGTTGAGGGAACCGCCGTTCAACCCGATCACCACGCCCAACATGGCGAGCAGCGCCAGCCCGCCAATGAGCTGCACCCACTCCTCAGTTGAGGTGGCGCCGGGCCCGACAAATTTATCCCATTCACCGAGCAAGCCTGAACGCGGTTCAGGGGGGCTCCAGTTGATTTCCGGCATAAGCATTCTCCTTGTTGTCATAAGCTGTTGAGAAACTGCCGCAGAGCGGCGGGCAGCATGGCTGTGATGTCAACGGCGTCGGGGTCCGTGAACCACAGCAGCGTCACGCCTTCCAGCAGGGCGACAAGCATGACGGCAGCTGCGGCGACGTCCGTACCGGCGGCCACCTCGCCCGAGTCAACACCCTGCAGCAGCAGGGTCTCCAATGCCTGACCGTACGCTGAAAAGTACGTTTGCAGTGCCATGCGAACCGCCGGGTTGCGGGCGGCAAGGGCATAGAACTCATAGGCGATGCTCAGCATGCTGCTGTCCGCTGCCATCTGCGTTGAGACGGCCTCGGCGTAGGCGGTCAGACGGTCACGCACCCTTACCTCTTTTTGCTCAACGAGCATATGTAAATAGGTGAGCGACTCCGCCAGGAAGTCATCCAGCAGAGCAGCGATGAGGTCGTCCTTGCTGGCGAAGTACAGGTAGACCGTGCCCTTGCTGACCCCCGCCTGCTTGGCGATAGTGACCATGGGGGCATCGGCAAAGCCATGCTCGGCAAACACAACTTGTGCCGCGGCGAGAATTTGCTCGCGTCGTTCCTTTTGCAAATCGGGGTCGGCTGTGCGTGGCATGGGGCACCTCGTTCTATGACTGACCGGTCAGTCATAGAATAATGCGGTTCTTTTTTACTGTCAAGAGGGGAACCCCTGTTGGATGACGACGACGCGCCCCGCTCACCCGATGCGCAGGTCGGCCAGGGTGGCCAGGGCACGCACGGGCACACCCATGAAGGGGGTGCCCGGCTGCTCGCGGCGGTCAACGACGACGGCCAGCGCGACCACATCCGCGCCTGCCGCCCGGATCGCGGTGATGGCGGCCTCCTTGCTGCCCCCGGGGGAGATCACATCGTCGAGCAGCAGCACGCGCTGCCCCGGCTCGATCCGCGCCCCTTCAATGCGTTTGCCGCGCCCGTAGTCCTTGGCCCGCTGCCGGATGTACGCCAGCGGCAGCCCCGTGTGCAGGCTCAGCGCTGTGCCCAGCGGCAGCCCCGCCGTCGGGATGGTGGCCAGCACATCCACCGCGGGCCGATCCAGCGCCAGCAGCGCCGCGATCCGGGCCAGCGCGCGCGGATGCGCCGCCAGCAGCCGCAGATCGACGTAGATATCGGAGGTCGCGCCGGAAGCCAGCGTGAAGGTGCCACGCTGCACGCAGCCTGTTTCCTCCAACAGGGAGCGCACACGGGCGGCCATCCGCACGGGCGGACGCGGGTCCCCGGAGCGGGCATTGCGCAGAGTCCGCACGTAGGCGCGCGCCGCCTCCGCCGGATCGGCGGCCCGGATGATCGAGCGCGAGGAGTTGACCAGCACCCGCGCCGGGCTGCTGCCCGCCGCCAGCGCCATGAACGCGCTCGGATCGCCGCCCTGCGCGCCCAGCCCCGGCACCAAAAACGGCAGATCCGGCGCGGCCTCCCGGATGGCCCGGATCCGCTCAGGGTGGGTGGAACCGACCACCAGCCCGACGTTCTCGCCCCAGGTCGCCACCCGTTCCGCGATGCGCTCGTACAGCGGCGGAATGCCCGCCGCCTGGAATTCCCCGGAGCCCTCGTTGGTGGTGCTCGCCAGGAAGTAGACGCGCCGGTCCGTGCGTTGGAGCAGCGGCTGGTTGGCCTCCGCACCGAGCAGCGGGTTGGCGGTGATCGCGTCCACGCCGAGGTAGTCAAAGGCGAAGCTGGCATAATTGTCCAGCGAGATGCGGATGTCGTTCACCTTGGCATCGAGGATCACGGGGACAGCCGCGTAGGCGGTCCGCAGGTAGGCGATGGACGTGCGCAGCGCCGTGAAGCCCACCATGCCCATCGCCAGGTACCCGGCCAGCTGGAACTTGTACGCCGCCGCGTAGGGCTGCGTCAGGTCGATCAGGTGGCGGTTCAGGCGGCCCGGATTGTCGTACGCTGCGGAGAGCAGCCCGTCGGTGTGCGGGCCGAGATCCAGCCCGACGCACAGGTCCGAGTCGACAGCGCGGGCGCGATCCTCGAAGCGGCTCATGGCGTCTCCTCGATCTTGTTGCGCTCGACCCAGTAGGCGGTCGCCACGGGCGCGGCCACGGTCGCCACAGCGACGAACACAGCCAGCGGCGCGTTGGGCAGCAGCCGGTAGTTGGTCACATCGGGCACAGTCAGCAGATGCAGCACGACCGTCGCAATGCCGACCAGCAGATTCATGGCGGTGGGCAGCAGCGCATTGAACCACACCCGCCGCCGCGCCGAGCCGATCTCATCGGCGATGCGCAGCGCGTTGGCCGTCTCGCGTGACTCCAGGAAGGTCTCAGCGTTGTCGACAGCGAAGGGCTGCCCGTGCGCCTCGACCATCTCACGGACGGCATCCTGATGGTCCAGCACGGCTTCGGCCAGGCCGCCTTCCACATTCTGCTGGATGCGCGTGCTGGTCTCCACATTGGGCACGCGACGCCCGGACACCGTCAGCACGATGGCGCCGTTGGGGAACAGCGTCTGCAGGGTGACGATCTGGTCCTCGCTCATATCGACCACGGCAGCCACCTGCCCGTCTGAGCTGTGCGCCACATAGGAGAGGTTCTGGCTGCCGCGCATCTCACTGACGAACCAGCCCAATTCCGTAAAGCCGAGCTGCCGCAGCTCCACACGGATCCGCTCATCGAGCGGCACATCGGGCAGGCCGGGGTGCGGCGCAATGCGGACTTCAGGCGGGGGCATGCGCCGCCCGATGGTCAGAATGGCCCCTACCGACAGGCCGACGATCAGCATGGCGACAACAGAGAACACAATCGTAATGATGGGCACGGGTGATCTATCCTTCTAGTGATTGAATGCTTGTGTGAGTGTGCGTTCGCCCAGCCATGCATCGAGCTGGTGCAGCAGCAGGCTGGGCAGGGCGGGCCCCTGTGTGACGAACCCGGTGTAGATGCCGACCGCCTTTGCCCCCGCTTGGAGTTTTTCCAGCAGGGACTCAAAGTCCGTGACGCCGCCGACCCCGATCACATCGACCACGCCCTGCGCCGCGATGTACGCCACAACCTCGGTGGCGCGTGCGCGCAGCGGCGGCCCGCTGACCCCGCCCGCTTCGTCCACCCAGCGCGGGCCGAGCGCGGCCTTCACCGCCGGATCGTTGGTGGTGTTCACCGCGGCGATGGCATCGATGCCGTGCGTGACGGCCACGTCGATCACCTCATCGATGGCGGGCTGCGTCAGGTCCGGCGCGATCTTGATCCACAGGGGGCGGCTGGTTTCCGCGCGGATGGCACCGATGATCGCCCGCAGATGATCGCGGTTCTGCAGGGCGCGCAGGCCGGGCGTGTTCGGCGAGGAGACGTTGATCTCAAAGTACGCGGCGTGGGCGTGCGTCTCCCGGACGACGTGCGCGTAGGCGGCGGGTGCCTCGCTGTGAGGCGTCCCCCGGTTGCTGTCTCTTATACACATC
>JAADYX010000047.1 GCA_010092885.1 Chloroflexota bacterium
AGCAATGGCTGCATCTGCTGCACCCTGCGCGAAGACCTGCTGCAGGAGGTCGCACGGCTGGCGGGGGAGGGACGTTTTGACTACCTGCTGATCGAGTCCACCGGGATCTCCGAGCCACTCCCGGTCGCAATGACCTTCTCCTTTCCGACACCTGATGGCAGCACGAGCCTGATGGATATCGCCCAATTGGATACGATGGTTACCGTAGTCGATGCCAACCGCTGGCTGGATGACTATCGGGAGGGCGAACGCCTGAGAGCCATGAACATGGCGGTCAGCGAGGAAGACGACCGCACCCTGTCTGATCTGCTCATCGATCAGGTCGAATTCGCCAACGTCATCATCCTGAACAAGACCGATCTTGCTGCTCCCGAACAGGTTGAAGAGCTGGAAGGCGTGCTGCGCAAACTCAACCCGGATGCCCGCTTCATCCGTACCGACCACAGCCGGGTAGAGATACAGCAGATTGTCAATACGGGGCTGTTCGATATGGAAACCGCGCAGCGTTCCGCTGGTTGGGTGAAAGAACTCCAAGGCGAACACACGCCGGAAACAGAAGAATATGGCATCAGCAGCTTCGTGTTCCGTGCCCGCCGCCCGTTCCATCCAGAACGGTTGAGGGATTTTCTGAAGGGCGATAATATGAAAACGGTGCTGCGCTCAAAGGGTTTCTTATGGCTTGCCACCCGCCATGACAACGGGATCCGCTGGTCACTGGCTGGACGGGTCGCTCGTGTTTCGCCAGCGGGGACCTGGTTGGCGGCCATGCCTCAACCACTGCGTCCGCAGGGGGCGCAGGTTGATGAGTATGTGGAGGCACACTGGCAGGAACCATTCGGTGACCGGCGGCAGGAACTGGTCTTCATCGGTATTGAGATGCCCAAAGAGGTGATGCTGGAGCAGCTCAATGCCGCCTTGCTAACGGATGCCGAACTGGCCCTGGGTGAAGCTGGCTGGCAACGCTTCCCTGATCCGTTCCCCGTCTGGCAGATGCAGCAGGCAAACTGAACTATGCTGGACTGGCTCATCATTGGCGGCGGCATTCATGGTGTACACCTTGCCCATGTTCTGGTCCATGGGCAGGGTTTGCCGGCAGACGCTTTACGCATCCTTGATCCGCATGAAAGCCTGCTAGCCACATGGAACCGTCGCACCGCAAACACCGGGATGCGCTACCTGCGCTCGCCGCGTGTGCATCATATCGGCTTGGCACCAGACGCGCTTGAATGGTTCGCAGGTGACCGGGGAGGCGACTCGTCTGAACTGTGGATCGAGCCTTACTATCGCCCCTCTTATGCGCTCTTCCAGCGCCACTGCCAGCATGTGATCGACACATACCAGCTTGATCGCCTGCACATACGCGGGCAGGCACTAGCACTGCATCGCGTGCAAGGAGGATGGTGCGTTGAGACCGCCAACGACAGGTTGGTAACGCGGCGCGTTCTACTGGCGACGGGGCTGCAGCAGCTTCGGATACCGGGTTGGGCTGAACCGTCAATGCAGCACGCGCCAATACAACACGTGCTGGACAGTGCGTTTGAAAAGCAGCACATCGCGGCTGGCGCGGAGGTGACTGTCGTTGGTGGTGGAATTTCTGCCGGGCAGATTGCACTGGATCTGCTTGATGACCATGCTGTGAGGCTGGCGACACGCCGACCGCTGCGCCAGCATGACTTCGACAGCAATCCGTGCTGGTTGGGGCCTAAGTGCATGGAGGCATTTGGGGAGGCGGACTATCACCGACGGCGTGAGATGATCCGTGAGGCACGCCAGTTGGGCACAATGGCAATCGATGTCTATATGGACATCCTCACAGCTATCCGTTCAGAACAAATGCATCACCATCAGGGCAAGATCATCGCCGCAGAGCTGACCGCCGACCACCGGATCATCCTGACATTCCTGGATGGTACCACGCATGTTGCTGAGCATGTCGTTTTGGCAACGGGATTGCAGGCTGTTGCCCCAGAGCAAACCTGGCTTGCCGATACAATCACGCGCTGTCGGCTGCCGGTGGCACGTTGCGGCTATCCCATACTGGATCGCACACTGCGCTGGACCGACGGCCTCTACGCAAGCGGCCCCCTGGCGGAACTGGAACTGGGGCCAGCTTCAGTCACCATCGCCGGGGCGCGTGCCGCAGCCAAGCGCTTGCAGCAGATCAAGCTGATACGGGGAAGTTCTTTATGAATGAACCTGTACATCCACGACAGAACTGGCTCGATTTTCTACGTTCAATTGATGCCATCATTGATCCGGGATCGGCGGTGACGGTCGCCAATACCGAAGTCGTCGGTGAGCGTGCTAACGATGATATGTTTCTCCGACGGTTCACTGCCTATTTCGTCCTGACAGCCATCGACGACGAAACAGAACTCAAGGAGATGCTCTCTGATGCGGGCATCAGCCCCGGAATGCGCGTTCTTGATGTAGGCTGCGGCAGTGGTGCGATCAGCCAGTTCATGCTTGACCTGGACGTATCAGAGGTGACTGGTATCGACTTGTCTGATGAGGTGTTAGCGATTGCGAACAACATGCCTGTGGTGGCCAAATACGCAGACCGGCTGCACTTCATCAAGCACAACATGACAAACGCGCTGCCTCTGGAAGACAACAGCTTCGATGCGGTGCTGGTTGCCAATGGTGAAATCCCAATGTACCGGGAGTCAACTCTGCTGGAATACCGGCGTATCCTCAAGGATGGCGGACGTATCATTTTCATCATGGTGCACCCACACAAACGCTATGCCTGGAACATGCTGATTGAGCAGTTGATGGACTACGCTTTTTATCTGAATTTGCTGCACTACTGGGGCGAAGATGGATTCTTCAATCAGGAGCGAGAGGGGTACGATTCGCTGTATCAACGTGCGCGTGCTTCTTTGAATATGACGTTAGCGAACCATGTTCCCTATCGCATACCTCCTTTTCCCAGGGTGACAGAACTGGCTGTGCAACAGCGTTTTGCCCTCATCACAGGGCCTATCTTCAAGAAACGCATAGCTGATCCCGAAAAGTGGGCCTTATTGCAGCAGCTTCATGATCCAGGCTCTGATATGTATTTGTTCAAGCGGGCTGATGCGTACATCTCAGATGTCATCGAGGTCGGCACTGCACAGATTCGAAAGGGAGGCAAATGACAAACAATCATTATGATGTGGCCATTGTTGGGGGTGGCCCTGCAGGATTGCAGGCAGCCCTGATCCTGGCGCGCACCCGCAAGCGAATCATTGTATTTGACGCGCCGGAACCACCGCGCAACGGGGCATCACACGGTGTACACAATTTTGTCGGGCTGGATGGTTTGCTGCCCTCTGAAATTCGAGAACAGGCGTGGCGGCAAATTGATGTCTACGACAGTGTGGACTTACAGGCGGAACGCGTGGTGGATGTACAAGCCCATGAAGGTGATTTTGCCCTGATTGGCGAAGCCGGTACATCTGTATCCGCGAGGCATGTTGTGCTGGCCTTAGGCTATCGTGATGTATACCCGGATATACCCGGCTTCATAGACTGCTGGGGTGATACCATTATCCCCTGCCCGTTCTGTGATGGGTATGAGAATAGGGATCGTGTCTGGGGATTAGTTGCTTCATCGCCAATGGCGCTCGAACATATGCCACAGCTTTACCGGCACTGGACAACCGAAGCATACCTGATCGTCTCACCTCATTTGACGATCCACGATGAACAACGCACAGCCCTGGACGCGCAACGCATCCCCGTACACAGCGGTGAGATTGTTGAAATCCACCACACCAATGGAAAGACCGAAGCGGTGACGCTCAGTACGGGTGAGCGAGTCGCGGTCGGTACGCTCTGGTGGCGACCTGACGAAACACCAGAACCCCTTACAGAGAGAATCATCGCCAACTTTGATCTTGAACTGGACGAACACGGCACCATCAAGACCGATGCTCAGTACCAGACAGCGATTCGAGGTCTGTGGGCGGTAGGCGATGTCAAGGGCTGGGCAACGGCTCTTGGTGCGGCCTATCAAGCCAGCCAGGCGGCCTACGCCATCAC
>JAADYX010000048.1 GCA_010092885.1 Chloroflexota bacterium
AGATGTGTATAAGAGACAGGACTCTGCCTGCGGCGGCTCTCGTGATGGCCGCTTCCGGGTTGGCCGCCGCCCTGACGTTCGGCCTGTTCGTGCCGGAAACCGCCCAGCTGGAGCCTATCAGTGACGCCTCTGCTCGCTGATGGGCTGGCGATCCTCGCCACGCTGGCCGCCGTCACCACGTTGATCGCGTGGCTGGCTGCCGGGCGGATCATCCGGAGGGTGCGCCCCGACCCGACCCTGCTGCCCGATGCCCTCGGCGTGCACTTCCGGCATGTGACCCTGCACACCCGCGACGGGCTCGCCCTCAGCGGCAGGCTCTCAGGCGAGGATGGCCCTCGGCCCACCGTGGTGATCTGTGCGGGGCTGTTCGGCAGCATGGATGGCGACACGGCGCTGGTGCCGCCCCTGGTCAATGCGGGCTTCAATGTGCTCCAGTTCGATTGGCGCGCGCATGGCATGAGCGCCGGGCAGCACACGACCCTCGGTCTGCGTGAGGTGGACGATCTGCTGGGCGCGGTGGACTTTCTCCAGGCGCGCGGTGTGCGCCGTATCGGGGTGCTCGGCCTTTCGATGGGTGGGGCCGTGGCGCTGCGGGCGGCCGCCCGCGATCCGCGTATTGCCTGTGTCGTGGCGGACAGCCCCTATGTGCATCTCACCCACGCGCTGGAAGGCGTGCTCAAAGAGCGGATAGGTCTGCGTCTGCGTCCCCTGGTATGGTTGATCCTGCGCTTTGCCCAACTGCGGCTCGGCAACCTGCCTCTGGCTGAGACCAGTCCACTCCCTGCTGTGGAGGGGGTCGGGCCCGTCCTCTACATCTTCGGTACTGACGACCCGCTGGTTCCGGCATCTGACCGGGAAGCGATGTACAATAAGAGTGGAGGGCCGAAATCCCTCTGGCTGGTTGAAGGAGCCGGTCACCGGGGCGCACACGCGCAGCGGTCGGCGAGCTACCACCAGCGTGTCGTGGCATTCTTTGAAGAGCATGTGGAGGTATGATATGCCACCGGTCAATCAAGATGCGATCAAGCACGCGTCGTCTGTAAAGGCGGCTCATGAGCAGACCCTGCTCACCCATCCGAATGTGGTTGGGGTTGGCGTGGGTTTCCGGCGTAAGGGCGGGCGATACACTGATGAGGTCGTCATCGTCGTCCGTGTGAGGGACAAACAAGCCCTCAATGAGATCCCACCGGAGGACGTGCTGCCCGCTGAACTCGATGGGGTGCCCGTTGATATTCAGGAAACGGGGGATGTGTCCTCCATCTGAGGAGTGGTAACGAAGGAGACCTATGGACCGCGAAGAGTTCATTGAGAAGTACATCGATGTGCTGCAGAATCTCGAAGCAGCTATCGCTGAGATCTACGGAGAAATCCCGCGGATGACGGATGCCTCGGTTGACAGGGCGCTTAACGCCCTCATCCGGACCTACACGGCTGAGATGATCGGCAAACCGGTTACCCTCATGCGGCTGGATCCCCACGAGCAGCGACTCTATGACCGGCTGAAGGAAGTCAGTGATTGGCGGCTGGGCAAGGGCGAGGGGATCAAAAACGAGCAGGGCGAGCTGGTCGTGATCTCACCTTCCGGCATTAAGACGACCGAGGAGATCGTCGAGTGTCTCAATCACGTCAGGCGGTCAGTGGGCTTCTGGAGCCGCAAGGCGGGCAGGCAGGGCTATCTCAAGTTCATCAGCAAGTACGTCTGAGCTTGCCGCTCAACCATTGAAGGGGGACTGCATGGCAGTCTCCCTTTTTGTTTCCCTACCTTAACACAGTGGGCTTGTGTGAAACATCTCCGATACATATAATGATGATGGGGCCACGCATGAAGCGGTGTCCCCTTTTCACGAGAGCCTATTGAAGGGAACCAGAGTGCCAAAAGTACTACGTGTGCTCGCCATTGTGGCGGGTGTGTTGGTTGGCGTGGTCGTGATAGCCGTGATCGCTGTGTTTGCGATCAGCGGCAGCAACCTGAACCGCACCTTTGAGGTCACAGGTGACGATCTCGACATTGCCAGCGTGACGGACATGGAAGAGGCCGAGCGCCTTTATATCTCGCGCGGCTGTGCAGGCTGCCATGGGGCAGACGGCGCGGGCGGCATTTTGGCTGACGATCCGGCTATAGGGCGGATTGTCTCCACCAATCTGACCACGCTGGATTACACGCCAGCCGAGTACGAGCTTGCTATCCGGCATGGCCTGCACCCGGATGGCACCCCCATGCTGATCATGCCCTCGGAAGACTGGATCACCTACAGCGACGAAGAGATAGCACATATCATCGCCTATATGGAGACCTTTGAGCCCGTCGAAAACGATCTGACCGCGCAGCAGATCGGTCCCTTGGGCCGCTTCCTGATCGCCACCGATCCGGGCAGTCTGCTGCCTGCCTACACCATCGACCACAGCCTTGAGGCACCTGCCACGGTGGAGGCCGAAGTCAGTGTGGTGTACGGTGAGTACATCGGGCAGCTGTGCATGGGCTGCCATGGTGACAATCTGGCCGGTGGGCCGGTCCCCGGTGAGGGGCCAGATGCGCCACCCGCGTCGAACCTGACTCCGTCTGAGAGCGGCATCGCTGCTTATACGGAGGAAGACCTGTTCGCATCGCTGCGTGAGGGCATCCGCCCGGATGGCAGCGCACTCGATCCGGCCTACATGCCGTGGCCGTCCTTCAGCCAGCTGAACGATACGGAGATCAGCGCACTCTGGGCCTATCTGCAGAGCATTGACGCCGTAGAAAACGAATACTGATCCTCACGACCGGCACGGGGCAGCCTGTGCCGGTCTGCCCGCCTTTGCGTTATACTCACCGCATGCAGCTCGAGATCATAACGCACCACCCTGAAGAACGTACCCACAAGACGCCGCTGCTTTTTGTGCACGGGGCCTGGCATGGTGCCTGGTGCTGGGAAGAGCATCTGCTGCCCTATGCCGCCTCACTGGGTTGGCAGGCCCACGCTCTGAGCCTGCGCGGCCACGCGGGCAGCCCCACCGACCGCCCCATCTGGCAGCAGCGCGTTCATCACTATGTGGAGGATGTGCTCGCGGTGGTCGCCTCGCTGGAGCGCACACCCGTGCTGGTCGGCCATTCGATGGGTGGGTTTGTGGTTCAGCACACCCTCACACGCATTGATGCGCCCGCCGCCGTTCTGTTTGGGTCGGCGCCGCCGTGGGGCATCATCCACTATCTGCTGCGGTGGGCAGCCGCCGATCCCTGGGGTTTTGCAAAGACGAGCCTCTTTCTGAATAACAGCTACCTGGTCGAAACCCCGGAGCAAACACGCCGCATCTTCCACCGCCCGGACGATCCGTTGGAGTGGGCCGCGGCCCATCACAGCCGCCTTAGCCCGGAGTCCATGCTGGCCACGCTGGATCTGTGTGCCTTGCAGCTCGTGCCCGCACAGAAGGTAAACACGCCGCTGTTTGTGATCGGTGGAGGCGCGGACACGATCTTTCCGCCGGGAACCACGGGCTTGATCGCCGACCGCTGCGGTGCTGACTGTGTGATCCTGCCGGGGGTGCCGCACGACATCATGCTGGACCGCGACTGGCAGCGCGCCGCCGATGCCATGCTTACGTGGCTGGCCGCACACGGTCTTTAACCCGATGGCTGCATCCTTCGAAGCTATGCTGACCGGCGGCCACCCGAATTCGCTGGGCCGCACCGTTGAGGTCGTTGACCTCATCCTCGCCGACCGCCGCAGGCTCGATGAGTTGTACGCGTGCTACGCTAGCGAGGACGCAGTCGTCCGCATGCGGGTCTCTAACGCGTTCAAGCGCATCTGGCGTGAGCAGCCCGCATGGGTGGTGCCCTACATCGACCGCTTCATCACGGAGGTAGCGCAGATCGACCAGGATTCGGCGCGCTGGACCGCTGCCCAACTCTTCGGTGAACTCGATGCCTACCTCACGGATGGGCAGCGCACACAGGCCAAAACCATCCTGAAGCACAACTTTGCGGCCACCAATGACTGGATCGTGCTCAACAACTCCATGCAGACACTCGGCGCGTGGGCCCAACAGGACGGCGAGCTGCGCGACTGGCTGCGGCCCCACCTCGAACGCCTCTCTGCTGACAGCCGCAAGTCCGTTGCGCGCAAGGCCGCCCGGCTCCTCGACCGACTTACATGACATGAAAGGCAGTCCCGATGCAGTTCGGTGATATGAACTGGATGGATGTGGAAAGCTACCTGCAGCAGGACGACCGCGTGATCGTGGTGACCGGCTCCTGTGAACAGCACGCCTACCTCAGCCTGACTACGGATGTCCGCATTCCGCTGGCCGTCGCGGAGGCCGCGGCCCAAAAGGACCCGGTGCTGATCGCGCCGCCGGTCAATCTGGGCGTCTCGGCTGAGTATCTGGCCTATCCCGGTACGATCAGCCTGCGCCCGGAAACCTTCGCCATGCTGATGCGCGAAGTCTTCGCGAACCTGATCGGGCAGGGGTTCCGGGGCATCCTGGTGGCCAACGGGCATGGCGGCAATACCAGCATCCTGCGCACCCTGATCGCCGAGACCACCCACCAACACGCGGATGTCCGCATGCGCTTTTACGAGTGGTGGCGCCACGACAGCGTCGCACAGGTCGCCCGGGACGCCGGGCTGGTGCGCCACCATGCCAACTGGCTGCAGAGCTTCCCCTTCACCCGTGTCACCGATGACATCCCTGAGGGAGAAAAAGAACCCATCGACCTGCCGTACGGCGGTTCTCCGGAGGAATACCGTGCGGCCATGGGCGATGGATCCTATGGGGGGCATTATTGGGCACCTGACGAGGTGACCCGGCGCATGTTTGATGTATCGGTGCAGGCCGTTCTGGACGAACTGGCTGCTCTTAAGGGGTCGTCATCCGCCCGATGAGCGTGTTGATCACCGTTTCGTGCTCGGCCTGTAGGTCCGGATCGGCCACAAAGCCGAAGCGTTCATCCAGCGTGACCACCGCATCGCGCAGCGCAGTCTCGCTGGGCCGGGGCAGGGATTTCAGCTCTTCGTCCAGTACAGTCTCAAGCAGATCGCGCGACAGGTCATCGATCTCTTGGATGGTCAGTTCGGGCCGTCGTTTTGACAGGAAGCTCCGGTGGGTCAGCACGAAGCACTGCTCAATGCCTTCAAGCACATCCGGCGGCGCGAGTCTGTCCTGCTGCAGTTTGGTGACCAGGCTTTCCTTCAAATCTGTCATTATCGTCTCCCCGATCGTGCAGTTTTACACAAGTAAGACATGTTTCGTACGACAGATCTTACGGGGTGAGCACACCTGATGATATTCCACATTACAACGCGCGCGGCCTGGCAGGCCGCATCCGACGTGTACACAGCGCCTTCCCTTGCTGCGGTGGGGTTCATCCACGCCTCGGCGCAAGACCAGCTGCTGCGCGTGGCCAATGCTCTCTATGCTGGGCAGCCTGATCTGATCGTCCTCGTGATCGATCCGGATGCCCTTACCGCCGATCTGCGCTGGGAGGCCCCCGAACCCGATGATCCGTACGCTGCCGAACGGTTCCCGCATATCTACGGGCCGCTGAACACGGATGCTGTCGTGCAGGTGGTCGATCTCCCTGCGGGGCCGGACGGCACATTCCGCATGCCGGATGCCCTGGATGCGTAAGCGCCGCCTCGTCCGCCGGTTCATCAAGGAGGCCCGCCGCGGATCGGCCGCCTTCGTCCTGCCTGAGTTGGGCCCCCTGCTGCGCGACGGCTCGCTGCGCGGCATCGACCTGCACCGGGCCATCCTCGACGGCCTGACGCTCGATGAGGCCGACTTCGAGGGCGCGATCTTCATTGAGGCCAACCTGCGGCGCACCAGCCTGCGCGGAGCCAACCTGCGTGAGGCGGACTTCGGCCTCGCTGATTTGACCCGTGCCGACCTGACGGATGCCATCGTCTATCTGGCCCACTTCAGCGAGGCCGACCTGCGCGGTGCCCACATCACCGATCAGCAGCTGGCGCAGGCCCTCACACTCGCCGGGGCCACCATGCCGGATGGCTCCCGCTATGACGGGCGGTTCAACCTCAGCGGGGATCTGGCCTATGCCGAGGGCGAGATGCTGCTGATCGACGATCCGGAGGTGATGGCGGATTGGTTCGGTGTGTCGCTGCAGCGCTACGTGGACGGGCAGAACTGGTTCGATGCCAACGCCGAACGCCTGCGCCCCAAGCCAACCCCTTTCGCCCTGACCCAACGCGACTCCACGCCGCTGACGCCCAAAGAGCAGCTGATGCGGCAGCTGGGTGGTTTCACGGATGGCAGGCCGGAAGATGCCTTCGCCGCGATCCGTGAGCGCGGCTGGCTGCACGATGGATCCCTGCGCGGCACGAAAATGTACGAGGCCCGGTTGGCAGGCACCGATCTGACCGGTGCGCTGCTGGAGCGCGCCCGCCTCGACCTGGCGAAACTCAAAGGTGCCAACCTGACCGAGGCCAGCCTCACGCGTGCCTCGCTGGAGAACGCCGATCTGCGTGAGGCGGTGCTGCGCCACGCCGATCTGACAGCCGCCCTCGTGATCGGTGCGGACCTGCGCGGCGCGGATCTGCGCGGTGCTGCCCTCGTTGAGACGGATTTCACCGGGGCGGATCTGCGTGGGGCGCGCTTCAAGGGGGCGACCATCGATGCCGTCCGGTTGGTGCGCGCCGATCTGCGCGATATCGATCTGGCGGATCTGCGCGGTGGCACCTTTGATCTGGCCGGGGCCAACCTCAGCGGGCTGGATTTCGGCACACTCGATCTCACCGCCGCCGATCTGTCCTTCGCCACGCTGCACGAGGCCCGGCTGGAAGGGGCGACCCTCGATGACGTGCTGCTGGTTGAGGCCGACCTGACCGGGGCCGCCATGCGTGAATCCCAGCTGGCGCGGCTCAGCGGGCTGCTGCGCGCCACCATGCCGGATGGCTCGTTCTATGACGGACGTTACCGTCTGCCTGCTGATCTGGCCGACGCACAGCTGAACGGCGTTGATCGCGATGATCCGTTGGAGATGGCGCACTGGTATGATGTAGAGGAGAAAGCCTATCGGGCCGGACAGGCCTGGGCAGATTCCAATCTGCCCCGCCTGCTGCCCTGATCCGGAGGGAAGCCATGGAGTTCACCACGCGACTACAGCGCAGCGAAGAGATCATCATGACGGGGCACGCCGGTCTGGGCGAGGGGACGCGCGGCATGACCTTCGCGCCTGGGCGTATGGCACTCACTGACCGCCGCCTGATCATCGAGAGCCGCCTGAAAACCGACCGCACCGCGCTGGCCTATGCCCTTTCCGCCATTGTCGATCTCCGGCCGCTCGATGACGGCTTTGTGATGACGCTGGAGGATGGCACGCAGGAGGCGATCATCGTGTTCGGTACCCCGGATGCCTGGCTGGAAGCCATCGAGACGGCCCGCCGCACGGCACCGCGCATCCGGACGCCCGTGCGCCAGCGCGAACAGGCCTCCCCCGCGCAAGCGCGCCGCCGTGCCTTCCTGGCCGTGATCGTCATCCTGGCCGTAACCGCCGCTCTGCTGTTTGTCTGCACGCTGGCAGGCGGCTTCGCCCTGATCTTCGGCGGCGGCTGAGGGGTCTAACGCGCCGGAACCGGTTCTGGCTCCAGCTCAGGCTGTATGTCGGTGGCCGGGACATAGTCGGGCAGGTCGTCTTCCACGTTGCGCAAAGCCGGTGCGGCCATGGCCCCCACCGTTGCCAGCAGGATCAACACGCCGCCAATGATGAACATCACGCCCATGCCGCGCCCGGGACCCGTGCCCAACATCCCGCCCAGCAGACCGGCCAATGCACCGCCTTCGGCCATGGCGGGCTCAAAGAGGAGATCGGCCAGCGGCCCGGCGGCCAGAAACCCGACGGGCATCAAGGCCTGGCCGATCATCAT
>JAADYX010000349.1 GCA_010092885.1 Chloroflexota bacterium
CAGCGCGCCCGTGCCGAGCGAGTCCGCGGTGGACAGGCCGATCACGGCGGACGGCGGGGTGTTCTCCTGCAGCCACGCCCCGACCTCGCGGTCACGGGCCAGAACGGGTGCCGGTGCCAGTGCCAGCCAATCCGTGCCGCGCCCGGCTGAGGTGGTCAGCACCGTGACCACCGACTCGCCTGCCGCGCCGCCGATCAACAGGACTGCCAGCACCACCGCGATCCAACGCGGCTGCTCAGCCGGGATGCGCTGCCCGATCCACGCCACGCCGAGGGCAGCCATCACCGCGAAGGTGGGTACCAGCGGCGCAAACGACCACGGATACACCGGCACAAATAGGATCGCCAGCACGGCGACATGCAGCAGCCCCCAGCCGACCACGACCAGCGCCCACGGATGCGCATGCACATGCAGCACGCCGGGCACCGCCAGCATGGGCAGCACCAGCCACAGCAGCGAGAGATCAAAGAGGGCGGCGAAGAACGCCCCCAGCCCGACCCACGCATTCGGCGCGAGTGTGTCCGTCGGGTCGATTTGCAGGAAGGCCAGCGGATTGTCGAAGGTGTTCAGCGCCCAGATCAAACCGGCCAGCACGCCGACCGTGTACAGGCTGACGGGTACCACATCGAAGGGGCGGCCCTCCACAATCGCCGCAGCGACCAACACCCCCGCCAGGATCAGCGTTTCCGGGTGCAGCACGGTCGCCAGGGCAAGTATCAGCGCCGTGCCCCAGGGCACCCCGCGCAGATACAGCGCGATCCCGGCCAGGCACAGCCCGATCCACAGCGCTGTTTCCAGCCCGAGGGTCAGCCACAGCAGCGGAAAGGCCAGCATGATCGCCGCTGCCCCCGCCCCTACCGGGCGACCTTTGGCGTCAGACGGCATGGCCAGCAGCGCGGCCGATCCCAGCGCGATGCCTGCCGCGCCCAACAGAGAGCCAAACAGCGGCAGATCAGCCGGGTCGATGGCGGCCAGCAGCGCAGCATACAGCGGCGAGACCCCGCTCACCAGGTGCGGATCGCCCGTGTTGTAGACAAAGCCATGCCCGGCAGCGAGGTTCTGTGCGTAGCGGTAGGTGATGAAGGCGCGGTCCGGGCGGCGGTCGATGAAGGCCAGCCCCAACCCGACCAGCAGCAGAATCAACAGCGGCCCGGCGATGAGCTCCGTCCGGCCCGGTTTAGGTTGTGTGGTCGGGGTTTTGGTCTGTGCCATGGCCGCAATGATAACAGCCCGCTGCACAGGTAACCAGCGGACATCATGGTGGCACACATGGACCCTTTCCCGGTAGGATAGGCGCCATGAATCGACTGACCTTATCCCTGACTACACTGCTGGCTGCCGTGCTGGCCTGTTCAACGGCTGCGCCGCAGCCCACTCCGGAGGAAGCCCTGTTCGCCACGCGGGAGGCCACACCGATCCCGTTGGTCACCGAGCAGCCGCCCACTGAGACCCCCGTTCCGACGGCGACATCGGAAGCGGATTCCGCTGAAACGCCCACGGCGGCTCCAGAGGCGGAAACGGATCCCGCGCCGGATGAACCGGGTGAGGCACCCGCGCCCACCCAGCCGCCAGAAGAGGAGGCACGCGCGAACCTGTTCGCCAACCCGGGGTTTGAGGGCAGCCACGAGCCGCGCGCCAGCGACCCGGTCACGGGGGCACGCATCCAGGAGATGTGGCAGCCACAAGGCTGGACCACCTACTTCTGCCCGGGCTGCACCGCGCTCAACGCCGGTGCGGGCAATCCGCCCGATATGACCACCGGCCGCCCGGAGGTCACCTGGACGATTTCCGCCGCGGATGGCGGGTCGGGGCGCAACTTCGAGGGCGCGAGTGTGCACTTCTTCCTGACGGGGTGGGTGTATTTCTCCGGGGTGGCACAGGTTGTGGAGACCACACCCGGCCAGACCTACACGGTCGGGGCGTGGGTACGGTCGGACTGCGGCGAGAGCTTCGATGAAGAGGCCTACCGGATCGTGCTGGCCGATGATACGGACGTTGGCCGCAGTAACTGCCGCTGGCAGATCAAGGTGGAGCCCTTCGGCGAGAGCGCCAACACCTCCTACGCCGATCCGGATGTGCGCGTGCTCGGCGACTTTGGCTATGAACACGGCACCTACGGACAGTACGCGTTCATCCAGGCCAGTTACACGGCTGAAAGCGACCGGACCACCGTCTACTTTGAGCACCGCATCGTCTACCCGATGCTGCACACAGACGGTTGGATCGACAACGCGCTGTTTGAGTGATCAGGCTTTGTGCCGCGCCTTGCTCTGTTCCACAGTGTTTTCCGGCTGTGGCATGAACGTTATGGCTGGAGTAGGCAGCGTGTGGGCTAGAATGGGAATTGCAGCGGTGTGGATACTGGTGCTGGCAGGCTGCGGCCCCGCCGCAATCGGACCGCCGCCGGTCGATGCGACGGTGATCGCCTCCACACCGACGGTCACACCGGCGCCCACCGTGACCCCTACCCTCGTGCCGACTGCAACGCCCATCCCGACAGCGACGCCCGAGCCCACCGCGACATTCACGCCCTCACCGGAACCGACGGCCACGCCGGTCCCAAGCCCGACGGCCACGCCGGATCTCGCCGGTCTGTTGGGCGTCGTGCCCACGCTCGCCGATCTGCCGCCGGATGTGGAGGTGTGGCGGGTTGCCGTCGATGACGAGCTCATCCCGTTCGCCGATGTGCTCGCCGAGACCTACAACGCCATCGAGATCGAAGCGTACGAGGCAGCCGGGCGGTTCGAGTTTCTGGTGGTGCACACGCTTTACGTGGCCGATCAGGAGGCTTTTGATGCACAGCTGAACCCGGGCCGGTTGGCCGCGGTGGCCGCGCCCGTAGCGTACATCGTACAGGAAGGCGACCCGGCACCCGTCACGCCGCAGGCCCCGGAAACGGAGTTCGACCTCGCCGTTGACTCGCTCGGAGCATACACACAGCGCTTCGACGTAGTAGGCACGGAGTCGGTGCAGCTGCTGGTCGCGTTTCGCGTGGGCCAGCTTGGCGTCGTATTCAATGTGGTCTATCCTGCCGCACAGGAGCCGGTGTTCCCTGTGGAGCGGCTGCTGGCGCTGCTGGCTGAGCGCGCGACCAACCGTCAATAGCCGCCGCGCCGCCGTGGGGGCCTGCTACGGTTCGTCGTCTTCGTCGATCTCCAGCGGACGGAAGCCCGTCACCGGAGCCTTGCCCGCAGGCGGTGCAGACGGCGGCTGCTTGGGCTGTGGCTTTTTTCGCGGCTTCTTGGCAGCCGCACCTTTGCCCACCCCAACCTGATTGGGCTGTGCTGGCTGTGCTGCCGCGCGACTCTGCCGCGTGCTGCGGATCCTGTCTCTTATACACATCTCCGAGCCCACGAGACCG
>JAADYX010000350.1 GCA_010092885.1 Chloroflexota bacterium
AAACCCCACGGTATCGGTGAACAGCACCGTCTGGCCCCCGGGGAGGGTAACGCGGCGCGTGGTTGGATCAAGCGTAGCGAAAAGCTGGTCAGCCGTGTAGACCGTCGAGCCGCTGATGCGGTTCAGCAGGGTTGATTTGCCCGCATTGGTATAGCCCACCAGGGCACACACCGGGATCCCCTGGCGCTGGCGTTCCTGCCGGTAGCGCTCGCGATGAGCGCGGACCTTTTCCAGTTCGCCTTTCAGGTGGCTGATGCGCCGACCGATCTCACGGCGGTCCGTCTCCAGCTGGGTTTCACCCGGGCCACGCAGCCCGACGCCCCCGCGTGCAGCCGAACCACCTGCCTGGCGTGCGAGGTGGGTCCACGCGCGCGTCAGCCGGGGAAGGCGGTATTCGTATTGCGCGAGTTCCACCTGCAGCGCACCCTCTTTGGTGTGGGCATGCTGCGCAAAAATGTCGAGGATGAGGGTCGTTCTGTCCAGGACGCGGACATCCTCACCGAGGACCTTTTCCAACTCGCGTTGGTGGCGGGGCGACAGTTCATCATCGAATATGACCGTGGTGGCTTCGAGTTCGCGCAGCCAGGTCTGCACCTCATCGACTTTGCCGCTGCGGATATAGGTCGCAGGGTCAGGGTGAACGACCTGTTGGTAGGTACGCCCAACCACCTCCAGACCGGCCGTTTCGGCAAGCCCGGCGAGTTCGTCTAAGGAGGCATCCACATCGAGATTTCCAACACGGGGCGGGAGCTTAAGGCCAACAAGAAAGGCGCGATCGGACGTTTGAGTCTCATACATAGGCAGGGATAGTGACCTCGGGGATAATGACTACACGAAAGCTACCGGCTGGCATACCATGCCTCCAGACGGCTCATGGCCTCGCGCATTCGGTCTTCAGGGACGATAAGCGACATGCGCACAAAACCTGCTCCAGCCGCACCATAGACGCTGCCGGGTGCCATCGAGACGTGGGCATGCTGTAGGGCTTCACCCGCATAAGCGACATCGTCGCCGTCTTCAACGCGCGCCCACACGTACAGCCCAGCCCTGGGTGCTGAACCGCTGAGGCCGATGCTCGGCAGAGCCTCAACGATGATATCGCGGCGGGCCTGGTATGCGACGTTGCGCTCTGCGATCCAATCCTCTGACACGGTATTGAGTGCGGTAATCGCGGCATCCTGAATCGCACGGAACAGGCCACTGTCGATGTTGCTCTTGACGCGCAGCAGCGCCGCTATAATATCCGCGTTGCCGACGCAAACACCGACTCGCCAGCCTGCCATATTGTAGGTTTTGGACAGCGAATTGAACTCAACAGCGATGTCACGCGCTCCTTCGGCTTCAAGGAGGCTGGGCGGCTTCAACCCGTCGAAGGTCAGGTCTGCATAGGGATTGTCATGCGCGAGCATGATGTCATGCTCCCGGCAAAAATCGACAATCCGCTGAAGGTCGCCGAGACTGGCTACAGCGCCGGTCGGGTTGTTCGGGTAGTTGATCCACATCAGTTTGGCACGGTCGACGATCTCTGCCGGAACATCTTCAAGCACCGGCAGAAAGCCGTTTTCCGCCAGAAGGGGAACAGCGTAGGGCTCACCACCGGCGAGCACAGTCCCTTTGTCATAGGCCGGATAGCCCGGATCCGAGACAAGCACGACATCGCCTGGATCGACAAGGGCAAGCTGGAGATTGACAATGCCCTCCTTGGAGCCAATAAGCGGCAGCACCTCGGTCTCGGCGTTTAAGCCCACTTCAAAGCGGCGCGCATAATAGTCGGCGAAAGCCTGACGCAGTTCCGGGATGCCGGCAAAACCCGCATAACCGTGATGTGAGTCGTCGAGGGCAGAGGTATGCAGTGCCTGCACCACCTCCGGGGCAGGTGGCATATCCGGGCTGCCCATGTCGATGCGGATCACATCATGGCCTTGGGCACGCAGTTCGCGCACGCGGCGGGCAATGGTCGCAAAGGCGTAGGGCGGGATGTTGTTCAGGCGTTCTGCTGGTGCAACAGTCATTCGCTGTCTTCTCCTCAATCGGCGGGATAGGTTCCACCCGCTTCTAGAAATACCTCAAGGACGCGGCCCACTCGTTGAAGGCTTGCTGCGCTTACCTTGTCGGTCGTGTCTTCGAGCGTGTGCCAGTATGGGTAGTCGAAGTCGATGATATCGACTGCCGGGATGCCCATATTCAGGAAGGGCGTATGATCATCAAGGATAGCATACTTCGGCTGCGGAATGAAGTACTCCTCGTAGCCAAGCGATGCGGCGATCTCCCACAGGTGTTCGCGCAGCAGCACGTCCGAGGTGCGCTCGTAGTAGATGTTCTGGTCTGCGTCACCGATCATATCCGCGATGATAACATATTCCGGCGGTGTCTCCATTTGCTCGGCGAAGATGGTAGACCCCACGATCCAATCCCACTCGCCGATGCGGCCGTTGTCTTCGGCATCGAAGAACACCAGCCAGACTTCCCCCTGCACTGCGGATAGATCCAGCACACGCGCCAGTTCGAGCAGGACGGCCACACCGCTTGCCCCGTCATTCGCACCGGGAACCGGCTCTTCTGGCGCATCGGGGTCTTCGTCAGCAAAAATACGCGTGTCATAGTGCGCCCCAATCAGGAAGATGGGACCGTCCGCCTGGCCTGCCTTGCCAACCAGGTTGCGCCCGGTGACATCCAGATAGTCAAACGGTTGGGATTCGGTTGCCCAACCATAGCCGCTCAAAGTCTGCAGGATGTATTCACCCGTCTGGAAGGACGCCTCACTGCCGGTAGGTCTGGGCCCAAAGGCCATCTGATCGCGCACGTGCTGCATAGCGCGCTCGCCATCAAAAGACGCCTCGGGGGATGTCGACGGACTGGGGCGCGCGCAGGCTGACAGGATGGCCAGCATGACAAGAAGTGGTAAGGATTGGCTCATCTGTGTCTCGCATCGCTCTACTGGAACCGTATTATACTGGATCGCACAAAGCCTGGGCGGACGGGCTAGCCCGTTTTTCACGGCATGACGTCCGCTTGTTGACACTGCCCGGCCGCTTTTGGAAGTGGCGGATGCACGGCGGGGCGGTCACGCTGGCACGCCGTTGGCTTGAGGCCGGTTTGCAGGCGGATCTCATTGTGGCAACGGATATGGTGGATTTGACCACCTTCACCAGCCTGACACGCGAATCCACCGCATCGACACCGGTCGCGGTGTACTTTCACGAGAACCAGCTGACCTACCCACCGCCGCCCGGCAGCAAGCGCGATCTGCATTACGGTTTTATCAATTATGCTTCAATGCTAGCAGCGGATGCGGTGCTGTTCAACAGCGCTTTTCATCGGGAAGCGTGGTTCGCTGAACTCCCACGCCTGCTGAAGCACTTTCCCGATTTCAACGAATTGGGGAGCATCGATGCGCTGCGAGAGAAATCGACTGTGCTGCCTCTCGGCATGGATCTGCAGCGCTTTAATGCACACAAAGATGCTCCGGCCGGTCGGGTGCCGACCATCGTGTGGAACCACCGGTGGGAGTATGACAAACAACCGGAGGTGTTCTTCGAGGCGCTGTATGCCTTGGAGAGCGCCGGAATCGACTTCCGGGTAACCGTGCTAGGGGAAAGCTTCCGGCAGCGCCCTGAGGAGTTCCTGAGGGCTCAGGAGCGCCTCCACGATCGACTTGTGCACTTCGGATACGCCCAATTCAGCAGGTATGCGCATCTGCTGTGGCAGGCTGATATACAGGTCAGTACCGCCATTCAGGACTTTTTCGGGATCAGCACGTGTGAAGCCATATGGTGCGGGTGCACCCCCCTACTCCCGAATCGCTTGAACTACCCGGCACTGATTCCCGAAGGACTGCGCACCCGGCATCTGTATGACGACCCCAATGAGCTGGTTGACAGGCTCAAGGCGCTGTGCCGGACAAACACCGCGCCTGACCCCTTACTCGCAGCACACGTGCGCCAATTCGACTGGCGGGAAAGCGTCGGGGAGTACGACAGACTGTTTGACAGCATCATTCAAGCACACCAATGGACATAATAAGGTGTCTGGTGTCTGATGACTACACGAAGTCACCGTTGTATCGCCTGTCAAAGGTGACGACGCGCGTCACGATCTCGTTGGAACCCAACGCGATGATCGAGTCACCGGTGCGGTTGCGGCTCGCCTGGGGAGCATAGCCAACGCGCATATACTTCGGCTTGCCCTTGTTGGTCACGACCACGATGGTGTCATCAGGCTGGCCGGTAGTCGCCGCCGCGATACGCTGCTGGCCAGACAGCCGCATCGTGATCACGCCCTGCCCGTAGCGCCCCTGCACCGGGTAGTCGTCGATTGGTGTGGTCTTGGCCTCACCGGACGCGGTGGCAGTCCATACGAGCGAATCGGGCCGGGCGAGGAACATGCCGACTACTGCATCCTGATCGTCGTTCAGTTTGATACCACGCACGCCGCCTGCTGGAAGACCCATCGGGCGGACTTCGTCTTCGTCGAAGCGGATGGCTTTTCCCTGGGCGGTTACGAGCACGATCTGCTGGCCGCCTGGGCTGAGCGCTGCCGCAATGAGTTCATCATCACGCAGCCCCATCACTTCGAAGGAGGCGGCGGTCAGACCGGGGAGATCCTCGAGTTCAATGCGTTTGACCATGCCGGTTCGCGACGCGAGCACCAGAAAGCCCGCTTCCCATTCCACGGGGATAACGACACCCGCCGCGATGGTCTCCGCAGCGCCGAAGGGGATGATCTCCGAGAAGTGCGGCCCGGTTTGATAGTCCTCGATCTGCTGGATCTGGTGGGCCGCGACAACAGCTGCCTTGCCGGACGCAGCAAACAGGTGCACCAGATCACTGCCAAAGGCGGACATCATCACCCGGGGGGCGTCCTTAACGGCGGTGGTCACATGGGGTGTGCTGTCATCGAAGGTCCGCGAGAGCGCGCCGCTTTCGGTCAGAACGACCCATTTCTCTTCGTCCGGCAGGACATCTGACACAGAGAGTGCGGAACCGGCCTCACTATCCACGATGAACGTGCGGCGAGGTTCATCGTACTCCTCGCGGATGGCGGCCAACTCCGCTTTGATGGTTTCGCGCATCAGAACAGGGCTTTCCAGAAGGGTCTCCAGCTCCTCGATGAGGGCCATCTTCTCCTCGTATTCCTCCTGTATCTTGCGCCGTTCGAGTGCGGCGAGCCGCCGGAGGGGCATATCGAGGACGGCCTGGGCCTGCATTTCCGTCAGGCTGAACTTGCGGATCAAATTGTTACGCGCGGTTTCGACTGTGCGTGAACGGCGGATCGTGTCGATGATCTCGTCGAGGTTCTCAAGTGCGATGAGGTAGCCTGCGAGAATGTGGGCACGTTCGCGAGCGCGAGCCAAATCATACTCGGAGCGGCGGCGCACGATCTCAAGGCGATGCTCGATGTACACACGTAGTGCCTGCTTGAGGGTGAGCGTGCGCGGTTCGTCGTCGACGAGTGCCAGCATGATAATGCTGAACGTCTGGCGCATGGGTGTCAGGCGGTATAGTTCCGAGAGCACATGCTCAGGGTCAACGGTGCGCCGGACATCGATGACTATACGAAGCCCCTGCCGGTCGCTCTCATCACGCAGATCGGTGATGCCCTCGACCTTTTCGTCACGAACAAGATCGGCGATCTTCTCGATGAGGTTGGTCTTGTTGGCCTGATAGGGCAGTTCGGTGATGATGATGCGGCTGCGGTTGCGGCTGAGCTGCTCGATATGTGCACGAGCCTGCACCGTCACCTTGCCACGCCCGGATGCATACGCCGCAGAAAGCTGGTCGCGTTCGCCATCGCGGTTGTAGCGGTACACGATCCCGCCTGTGGGAAAGTCCGGACCCTTGATGAACTGCATCAGATCGGCAAGACCGACCTCGTCAAGTTCGTCCCAACGGTCGAGCATGTAAGCGAGGGCATCACAAACCTCGCCCATATTGTGAGGGGGGATGCTGGTACTCATGCCCACCGCGATGCCCGATGCCCCGTTCACGAGCAGATTGGGGAAGCTGGCCGGGAGCACACGCGGTTCGAGGAGGCTGCCATCGAAGTTGTCGCTGTAGTCGACCGTGTCCTTTTCGATGTCGACGAGCATGTCCGCGCCAAGTTCGTACATGCGTGCCTCGGTATAACGCATGGCAGCAGCATTGTCACCGTCTATCGAGCCGAAGTTGCCCTGGCCATCAACCAGCGGATAGCGCATGGAAAAGTCCTGCGCCATGCGGACCATAGCATCATAGACGGCCTGGTCGCCGTGTGGATGGTATTTGCCGAGCACCTCCCCGACGATGCGGGCGCTCTTGCGATAGGGCGTGCTCGGGCGCAGGCCCATATCATGCATGGCGAACAGGATGCGCCGGTGCACCGGTTTAAGGCCATCGCGGGCGTCAGGCAGGGCACGGCTGACGATCACACTCATCGCATAATCGAGATATGCGGCCCGCATCTCAGCGTCAATGTCAACGGGACGTACGGTACCAATCTCTTCCACAGGTCACCCCCTCAACTTGCTCAAATGTTCTATAAAGTCTAGACGATGGTCAGTCGTGTTGCAAGCGTAGGATAAGCGCCCTACACTGGAATAGTGCAAATGCGCTATAGTCAGAGAGCGGCTGGTGAATACCAGCCCAAATCGTAATGGTAGATAAATGGAGCACCCCTTTGGGAAGACCAAAAAAGCTGCTCGCGACAGTTTTAGCGGGCATTTTAGCATTAGTGACTATCAGCACTGCACGTGCTGTTACATACCACCAGGTGGCTGCTGGCGAGACGTGGGAGTCGATCGCGGCGCAGTACACCGTCCCGCTGGAGACGCTGTGGGAGGCCAACGGAATCACCAACCCGAGCCTTCTGCAGGCTGAGCAAAACCTGTTCATACCGGGGCCTGGGGGCAGCGTGCAGGAAACGGTAACCGTCAGCGGGCCCAGCCTGCATTGGATGGCGCTGCGCAGTGGCAACACCAGCATCGCAGTCATGCTCTTGAACGGGTTTTCGACACCGGCGCAGGCGACCGTGACCGATGCGATTGCGCCAGACAATCGCAATGGGGTTCCA
>JAADYX010000351.1 GCA_010092885.1 Chloroflexota bacterium
CCTCCATGATGGCTGTGCGGGCCGCGTCTTCGGATTCAAACAGCTGGAACTCGGAGTCGAACTCCGGCATGTTGGGCGTCGCGAAGCCGCCCGGGTCAACCACCCCGATGACCTGCGCCTCTTCTTCGCCCTCGAAGGCATCCTCCAGCAGGCCCAGTGCCGCCTCGCCGCCGGCGGCCCCCGCAATGATGAGCGCCACCAATCCAACCAGGGGCACCAGCAGTGTCCAGATGATGAAGGCGGGGCGGCTGACGTTGCTCGTGAACTCGTGCCAGGCGACAGTCAGTGCGTTACGCATGGGTTGACTCCTTAACGCGCGCTACGAAAATCTCTTCCAGCGGCGGATCCACGATCTCAAAGGAACGCAGCCCCACGTTCTGATCGATGAGGGTTTTCAGCACCACCTCCGGGTCGGTCCCTTCCACCAAAGTGAGCACCTGATGGCCGTTTTGCATGGCTGCATGATCCACGCCGTGCACCGCCGTGGCATCGATGCGCGTGCTGGAGTCGACGCGCACGGTTGGTGGGCTGTACTCCCGCTTGATCTGCTCGACGGGTCCGTAGAGCACCGCGCGGCCTTTGTTCATCACCAGGATGCGCTGGCACAGTTCTTCCACCAGGTTGAGCTGGTGCGAGCTCAGGATAATGGTCTTGCCGTTGGCCTGTAGGTCACGCATCAGCCCTTTGATGATGCTGACGTTCAGCGGATCCAACCCGGAGAACGGTTCATCGAGGATGAGCACGTCCGGGTCATGCACCAGCGCGCCGATAAACTGGATCTTCTGCTGCATGCCGCGGCTGAGGGATTTCACTTTTTCCTCGGCGCGGTCGGCCAGCTCAAGGCGGTCGAGCCAGACCAGCGCCCGCTGCCGGGCGGCATCGCCGGTCATGCCTTTGAGCTTGCCCAGATAGGTCAGGGTGCGCAGCACGGTCAGGTCGTCATAGAGCCCGCGTTCCTCCGGCAGATAGCCGATGACCCGGCTGGGCGATCCGCCCGGGGGCTCGCCCATAATGCGGATCGTGCCGGTGTCAGCCGGGTAGATGTTCATGATGATGCGGATGGTCGTCGTCTTCCCGGCGCCGTTGGGGCCCAACAGCCCGAAGATCTCACCCGCGTTGACCGCAAAGGTCAGGTCATCGACGGCGGTAAAATCGCCGTAGCGTTTGTTCAGGTTCTCGACTTCCAATACGGTCATAGCTTCCCTCGCGTTGTTCAACCTACACTTCCCATAGACTGTAGCACATCTCACTTGGCATCCCACCCCAAACACGGGGGGATGCGGTCACCCGCCGCGCACCGCCGCCGCCGAGTAGATCGCCCGGGTGGCGCGGCTGGGGCGGGTGGCCAGCTGGCGAACACCGGTCAGGCCAGCCGACTGCGCGAGCGCCTGCCACGCCGCGAATCCCACCGGATAGGGCACGCCCGGCTGCAGGTAGCCGACCAGCCGCGCCACGATAGGTTCCTGCTCGCGGTGGAAGTGCAGGGCGTTGGCCATCACCAGGCCGTCCAGCGGCGGCAGATCCAGCGGATGGGTGAAGTCCGCCGTATGGGGCACAAAGGTCACCGCCGGGAAGCGCTCCGCCATCCGGCGCGTGTTCTGGGCGAGCGCGTCTGCGTCGCGGTCCACACCGTGGATGGTCCCCGCCCCGCAGCCGAAATCCGCCCACTGCGACCCGGGCGGGGTGGGCAGCCCATCGCGCAGCAGGCGGACGTGGTCCGTGTGGTCCATCGCTCAGATCGTTTCGGCGGCGATAGCCTCGGCTTCACCCACCAGATCGTCGAGGATGCCCAGCCCCTCGTGCCAGAACTGCGGGTCGGTCAGGTCGACGCCCAGCGGGGCCATGATGGTGTGCGGCCAGTCGGCCCCGCCCATTGAAAGCGCCTCGATGTAGCGCTCCTCAAAGCCTTCCGCGCCCTGTTGGTAGCGGGCATACAGCGCCAGCACCAACAGCTCCCCGAAGGCATAGGCGTATACGTAGCCCGGCGTATGCAGGAAGTGCGGCACATAGCTCCACCACAGGCCGTATTCGCCGGTCATGGTCACCGAATCGCCGAACATCGCCCGCTGCGAGGCCAGCCACAGCTCGCTGAAGCGCGCCGTGGAAAGCTCGCCCTCGCCCCGGCGGGCCAGATGTATGCTCTCCTCAAAGCGGTTCATGCTGATCTGGCGGAAGACCGTCGCAAAGGATCCCTCGATCTTGCCGGAGAGCAGCGCCAGCCGTTCGCGTGGGTCCTGGGCGCGCTCCAGCAGATCCTGGAAGACGAGCATCTCAGCGAAGGTGGAGGCGGTCTCGGCGGTGGTCAGGGGTGTGCCTGCCTGCAGGATGCCCTGCTGGCGCGAGAGGTACATGTGGATCCCATGCCCGAGCTCGTGGGCCAGCGTCTCGACATCACGCGCGCGGCCCATATAGTTCATGAACACATAGGGATGCACGCTGGGCACGGTCGGGGTGGCGTAGGCGCCGCCGCGCTTGGCGGGGCGGTTCGGTGCGTCGATCCAGCCGCCCTCAAAGAAGTGATTGGCGACCTCCTGCACGGTCGGGTGGAACGCGCCGAAGCTCTCCAGCACCATCGTACGGGCCTCATCCCAGCTGAAGAAAGCGTCGGACTCCTCCAGCGGAGCGTAGCGGTCGTAGTCGAAGAGTTCGTCAAGGCCCATCAGGTTCCGCTTGAGGGTGTAATAGCGCTGCACGATGTCATAGCGGCTGGTCACCGCGTCGATGAGGGCCTGCACCGACTCATCGTCCACCTCATTGGAGAGGTTGCGGCTGGTGATCCAGCTCGGGTAGCCGCGCAGGCGGTCATTGGAGGCCTTGTCAGCGAGCACCTGGTTGAAGATGTAGGTGTTGGTCATCGCGTTGGCGCGCAGCCCATCGGTGATGCCCTGCCACGCATCGATGCGCATATCCCGGTCGGCCTCGTAGAGTTTGGCCAGGATCGCCGATTGGCTGAGCGGTTCACCCCGGAAGGGATAGCGGGCGGCGGACTGCACCTGCGTGAAGTACCGGACCCACGCGCTGCGGCCTGTAACGGCCTTCTCCGCGAGGATCTTCTCCTCCGGTTCGCTCAGCATGTAGGGTTCGCGCATGCGCAGCGTTTCCAGGTAGTGACGGTAGCGGCTCAGGGCCGGGTCCTCGATGAGGGCCTGTGCCTGCTCCGGATCGAGGTTCGCCCATTCCAGGCTGAAGAAGATGATCGTCTGCTGGAACTGGCTGTAGTTCTCCTGCATTTTGGCCACCAGCGCACCGAGGGCCGGATCGGCGGTATCCACGCTGAAGGCCATGCTCGCGTAGGAGTATGCTCGGGCGATCTTCTCAGCGGCCTGCTCGTAGCGCTGCAGCATGCTGGCGAGGGCCCCGGCGGAAAGCGTCGCGATGCGCCCGCGGTAGTCGGCGGCGAGGGCCTGGGCGGTGGTCTGGGCGCTGTGCAGGTCGGCGTCGATGGCGGGGTCATCCTGTGCGCTGTAGAGATCGGTGAGGTCCCAGCTGACCTCTTCGGCTCCCGTCATGGTGGGAGTCTGCTGGTCCATTGTGTGATTTCTCCTTTTTGGACGTGCGGTCTGATGAGTATAGCATACCCCGCGAAATCGCCTACCCCTCCCTTTCGGGAGGGCGACCGGTGACGTACCCCACAACCAACCAGCGACTCCGCACGTATACGGTAGTAAACGGCCTGCCCCGGTCTGCTGACCGCAGGCCTCACCTGAAAGGACCATGAATGAACCGTTCAACCAGGATTGTCGCCGCCGTGCTGGGCGTATTGTTCGGCATCAGCGGGCTGAGCCACGGCTTTTTCGAAGTGCGGCAGGGCAACACCCCCACCGAGGGCCTGCTGATCGACGCGATCCATCCCTCCATGCAGATGTGGGCCTACGGCGGCGAGACCGCCTTCACGCTGATCCCCAACTTCCTGTTCACCGGATTGGCGGCCATCACCGTCAGCATCGCGATTATCGTGTGGTGCGTGCGCTATCTGGATACTCGCCACGGCGCGAGTGTCTTTCTGGGGCTGTTCGTGCTGCTGTTTTTGGTAGGCGGCGGCATCGGGCAGATCGCATTCTTTGTCCCGGGGTGGGCTTTCGCCACCCGGATCAACAAACCGCTGACGGTCTGGCGGCGCATCCTGCCGGAAGGGCTGCGTGGGCCGCTGGCGCGCATCTGGCCGTTTACAGCCGCACTGGCGGCAGTGCTCGTGCTGATCGCGCTGGAGATCGCCATTTTCGGTTTCTTCCCCGGCTTCACCGATCCGGACCGCCTGCTGACCCTTGTGATGGTGCTGTTGGGGTCGGCCCTGCTGCTGTTCGGGCTGAGCTTTGTATCGGCGTTTGCCGATGATATGAACCACAACCCGCTGCCGCTGAATCCATCCGTGGCGCGATGACAAAGGAGAACGTCCGATGGCTGTTGAAGGGAGACGCTTTGCATTTTACGCGGCGTCACTGATCGTCGCTGTTCTGATGGCTGCGGCCTCCGTGGTGGGGCTGGCCGCAGGGATCTACACCACGCCGGAGCTGTACAACTCGTTTGCGCCCAACGATGTGGTCAACCTGGTGATCGGGCTGCCGCTGCTGCTCGGCTCGCTGTGGGCCGCGTGGCGCGGATCCTACCTGGGGCTGCTGTTCTGGCCGGGCGCGCTGGTCTACGTGATCTACACCTACCTGGTCTATCTGCTCGCCATGCCGTTCGGCGGGCTGACTCTGCTGTATGCAGCGCTGGTCATTGTGAGCCTCTACACCCTGATCGGGTTGGCCGCCAGCCTTGAGCCGCAAACCGCCGCCGACCGCCTCGCCCCGGCCCTCGCAGCGCGGTTTGCGGGCGCAGTGCTGGCGCTGTTGGGCGCGGTCTTCATTGGGCGTGGCGCGCAGCTGGCCATCGCTGAGGGGACCGGCCTGCCGCTCACCGAGCAGGCCCTGCTCTTCGCGGATTTCTTCCTGGGCGGCGCGTGGCTGCTCGGCGGTGTGCTGGTGTTCCAGCGGCGGCGCGTCGGACGACCGGCTGAACCTGTGTGAAACCGAGCTGCTGCCATGCCGGGGCTGCCGCATCTGCTTTGATCTGGGCGAGCTGCGCTGCCCGCGCGATGACGCCCTGCTGGATATCCACGCCC
>JAADYX010000352.1 GCA_010092885.1 Chloroflexota bacterium
ATCAATGGGGTGGGTGACGGGCCCGCCGTCGCCGTGGCGGGCGGCGCGATGGTCGGCTGTTGGGGTAGAGTCGGCAGCGGGGTGGGGGTTGCGTTGGCGACCGTGACACCCACCTGCGCTGTGATCTCATCCCCGCTGTTAAGCAGCACCCGCAGCCGTAGAATGTACCGGTCATCCGCAACGAGGGTTGTATCCCAGACGGCCAGCACACTGTTGCCCACCTGCTGCCCCACCGGAGCCTGGATCAGAGTCCACGGCTCAGCACCGACAGGTGGCTCCTGTGCGTACTCGACCACAAACCCGCGGAAATCCGGGTGCTGCGCGCTGCCAACGATCTGCGTGGTGCCGCTGATGACAGCGCCCTCTTCAGGCAGCACAATTGCCACCACGCCCGGTTCTCCGGTCGGGGTGGGGACTTCATCCTGAGCCAGCGCGGTGCTGGCAAACAGGCTGGCGATGATAAACGCGATGAGCGCCTGGCGCATGCTCTCCCCTGTCTGATCCGAAAGGCTAGTCTAACGCACCCGGTGGCAGGAAGAAAGAACAGGTGCGCACCATGGGCGGTGCGCACCTCCGAGCTGTCAGATTGTGGTTGCTTGTTAGTTCTCTGCGGCCAGCTTGTAGAAGGCACCCATCACCAGCCCAAAGCTAATGTGTCCGATCAGGCTCATGATCTGCATGTCCTGTACAACGAAGACCATTTCACCCATACCAAGGATCAGGGGCATCAGGACGAGCGCGCCAAGCACCCACCAGAAGATGCCGTAGGCCGTGCCTGCGCCAAGCGCGACGGCCCACGTGCTCGGCAGACGGTTGGCAAACAGGCCGTAGGTCGCGCCGATAAACGTGCTGATCACCATGTGCAGCACAAACCCGACGAGCGGGCTGGCTGAGCCGATCATGCCCGCGATCATGGGCATCATGTCCATGGTTGTCATCAGGACACCAAAGACCGCGCCACCGACGAGACCGGCGGTTACCCCGGCCAGAACACTGTCAACGTTGACTGCCGTACGTTCTGATGTTGTTGAAACCATTTGTGAAGAACCTCCTTGTGGTGTGTACTCACTACTTGGATGGTCCACCATACAGGGTTCTTACAAATTAGTAACAAAATTACGGCCCCCACTGGGGTGCCGCACCCGTGACGCCCAGATCGACGGGTGCGCTGCCATCAACGGGAATCCACAGCAGCGGGCCCCGGAACGGGAATGGCGGGAATTCTCCGCCAGCGTATTGAGCAGTCAGGTCCATGATGACCGCACCGCTGGCCGCCGGATCCCACAACACGGCCCCTGGGATGTAGTTGTCCTCACGCAGGAGTTCCAGATCCTCGCCCTGCGGATCACTGCGCGCCATCGACAGGGGGGTGGGTGTATCAGGCATGGACTCAATCGTGCCGTAGAAATGGTACACCAGCCCGTCGGCCAGCATGCGCGCGCCGTTCACCAGCTGGAAGGCCTCACCGCCCTCCTGCACGCCCTCAATGATCGTGGTGCCGTCGCCGTTGGCCGCGCTGATCTGCCACATGCCCGGCTCAAGGAAACCCACCGAGTCATTGGAAATGTAAATGGCATCGCCGTCCGGTGCCCAGCGTGGATTGCAGCAGACGATGCCCGCCGGGCTGCTCAATTGGGTCCGTTCCCCGGTGATAATGTTGAGGATCTGGTAGCCAATCCCATCTGAGAAGTAGATCGCCGCCTGGATGAGCAGCTGTGTACCGTTCGGCGAAAAGGAAATCGGTGTGTAGAACTGCGCCGGTTCGGGTTCAGGCGTGTACTCAGGGTTGGTGAGATCGGGCGGTGGGTCGTTGGGCAGCTGCATCTCACTGAGCTCTGTGCCCGGATCGTAAAACACGATGCCCTGGTTGCCGTACACCAAGGTGGTACCATCCGGTGACCAGTCCAGGCCGCTGATCGTCTGGCTGAAATCCGATTCATCCGGGCCGCCCTGCGCGATCTCCCTGCGGTCGGCGCCGGTCAGTTCGACGGTGTAGAGTGTGTTGTTCGAGACATACGCGATCAGGCCGGCTTCGCCAGAGACCGCGAATTCCACCACGGGGGCCGGCTCAAAGGTCAGCTGCGTCAGCTCGCTGCCATCGGCATCTAACCGGTAGATCTGGTCGTTTTCCTGGTTGAGGAAGTACAGCGCCGCAGGCAGCAGATCGCCTTCATCGCGCGGTTCTTGGTCCAGATCGGCGGCCTCGCCCTCTTCCGATGGCGTCGTAGGGATGGGTTCGGGAGCGGCGGAGTCGTCTGTTTCGGTGGCCGCCGGTTCGGTATCTGTTGGCTCTGCCGGTTCGTCGGTTGGGGCATCGGTAGGAGCAGTTGTGGGTGCAGGCTCATCCTCATTCAACGGCTCAACAACCGGGCCGGATGTGCTGCCATTGCACGCAGCTAGTATGAGCACCGCCATTAGGGCGATCAGCTTTTTCACGCGGGAACCTCCTGGTTACTGTGCGCAGTGAGAGTAGCCCGCTTCAGCCGGAGCGGCAAGTCAGTCGGAATCCTCGACGAGGGCGGCTTTCAGCACGGTGTCCATCCATGCGGCGGTGATGATCGTCAGATCGCGGCGGACTTTGGCGGGCAGCTCGGCCAGATCCCGCTTGTTCGCCTCCGGGATGATCACCGTATCCAACGTGTGCAGCCGGTGTGCAGCGAGCAGCTTCTCCTTAAGGCCGCCGACTGGCAGCACCCGCCCGCGCAGTGTGATCTCACCGGTCATGGCCACATTGTGGCGTACCGGCATCTGCGTGAATGCTGAGATCAACGCGGTGGCCAGCGTGATCCCCGCGGAAGGGCCATCCTTGGCGATGCCCCCTTCCGGCAGGTGGATGTGCACATCCGTCTCCTCGAACTGCTCGGCGGTGAGATCATAATCATCTGCCCGGGACCGCAGATAAGAAAACGCTGCCTGTGCCGATTCCTGCATGACCTCACCCAGTTGGCCGGTCAGCGTGATATTGCCCTTGCCCTCCATCAGCGTGACTTCCACCGGGAAGACCTCGCCGCCGATCTCGGTCCACGCTACGCCCTGCGCGATGCCGACCTCGTCCTCCTCGATCAGGATGGGATGGGGCGCGCTGCCGGGGCCCAAATACCGGCCCACTGCCTTCGGTGTAATCCGCTTGGGCGCAGTCTGGCCCGCCGCGATGCGCCGCACGACCTTACGGCAGATCGTGTTGATGGCACGCTCCAGATTGCGCACACCGGCCTCGTAGGTATGGTCGCGGATGAGGGCCAGCAGCGCGGCTTCCTCAAAGCTCAGGCCGCGCTCCGTCAACCCGTGGGACTTCAGCGCTTTGGGGATCAGGAAGCGCCGCGCGATCTCCAGCTTGTCCTCTTCGATGTACCCCGGAAACTCGATGAACTCCAGGCGATCAGCCAGGGCTGGCGGAATACGCGCGTCCGTGTTGGCCGTCGTGACGAAGAGCACCTGGCTCAGGTCGTAGTCCACCTCAAGATAATTGTCGGAGAAGGCCGTATTCTGTTCCGGGTCGAGTACTTCCAACAGCGCCGCCGCCGGATCGCCCCGGTAGTCCGAGCCGATCTTGTCGATCTCGTCCAGCATGAACAGTGGGTTGACGGTGCCCGCGCGCCGCATCGCTTGGAGGATGCGCCCCGGCAGTGCCCCGATATAGGTGCGCCGGTGCCCCCGGATCTCCGCCTCATCACGCACGCCACCCAGCGAAATCCGCACGAATTCGCGCCCAAGTGCCCGTGCAATCGAACGGCCCATGGATGTTTTCCCGGTGCCGGGTGGCCCTACAAAGCACAGAATGGGGGATTTCATGCTGTCACGCGCCATCTGCCGCACGGCGATGAACTCCAGCACGCGCTCTTTGGCTTTCTTCAGCCCGTAGTGGTCGGCATCGAGGATCTCTTTGGCTGCTTCGACGTCCAGCTTGTCATCGGTCGCATCCGACCAGGGTAGGTCCAGCAGCACATCCAGATACGTCCGGATGATGCCGACTTCCGGGGCCATCGGCGGCATGGCCGCCAACCGCTTGATCTCCTTGTGCGCGCGATCCTTAACTGGGCCCGGCATGCTGGCAGCTTCCACGCGCGCCTGCAGTTCAGTCCGTTCCTGCTCAAAGACATCGCTTTCGCCCAGTTCCGTCTGGATCGCCCGGATCTGCTCGCGCAGGAACATCTCGCGCTGTGCCTCATTGACGTTATGCATCACCTGCGCATGGATGTTCTCTTCCATTTGCAGCAGGTTGAGCTCCTGCCCCAGCAGCAGGCTCAGGCTTTGCAGCCGCTCGATCGGATTGATGCGTTCCAGCAGCCGCTGCCGCTGGTCGGGCATCAAGTCGAGCGTGCTGGCCACCAGATCGGCCAGCCAGCCGGGTTCCTCCGTGTTGAGCGCATAGATATAGGCCTCATCGGGCAGCAGCGGTGACATTTGGATGACCCGCTCGAACAACGTCAGTACGGCCCGGCGGTAGGCTTCCGCCTCTTCTTTGTCGGCTTCGCTGTCCTCAAGGGGCCGCACGCGCACCCGATAGTACGGATCCTCGAGGGTGAAGGCCTCGATCTGCACCCGGCGGCGGCCCTGTACGACCAGGCTGGTCGTGCCGTCCGGCATGCGCAGCGACCGGCCCAGCGCCACCTCTGTGCCGACTGTGTACAGATCGTCCGGCGTGGGGTTTTCTGTCTCCGGGGTGCGCTGCATCACCCCGATCAGGGTTTCGCTGTGGCGCTGCGCGGCACTCAGTGCTTCAAGGCTGCGTGGCCGATCCAAGAAGATCGGTGCCACCAGATTCGGAAATATGACCTGATCGCGCAGCGGGATCAGGGCTGCCTGAAAGGTACCATCATCGCTGAGTGGTGCACTGTGTGAGGCCTCAAAGTCGGACAGTGCACTGAGCATATCGGGTAGGCTGTTGTCGAAGAATGACACGTCTAACGTCCACCTATTGAATTGCAGTTCCCAAAATCGCGGTGCGCGCCTCCCCGACCACAGCCAGGGAGCCGGTCACACAGGTTAATGTGTCAGGCATGCTCGCCTCGACCAATTCTAACGCCTCCTGCACGGACTGTGTATGCGCCAGGGGTGGGGCGGTGGGATCAGCCACATTGTGGATTGTCTCCTCCAACAGGCCGGTTGGGGCTGCCCGGTCACTGTCTGCCCGGGTCAGGATGATCTGCTCGGCGACGGGCACCAGATGGCTCACAATGCCCTTGATGTCCTTATCCGCCATGCAGCCGAAGACAAACACAAAGCGCTGGCCCTCTTCCAGATGGGTGAGGCTTTCCACCAGCTTGCCGATGCTGTACGGATTATGCGCACCATCGATCACAATGCGCGGATGGTGGCTGACCATCTCCATGCGGCCCGGCCAGAGGGCGTGCTGGAGCCCCTCCGCGATGCCTTGTTCGGTGATCGGCAGCCCGGCTTCCTGAGCGCGGCGCAGCGCGCTGACAGCCACACCGGCATTCTCCACCTGGAACAGCCCCGGCATCGTGATGCGGTACATCGCGACCGTGCCGCCGTCGGTATGGCGCAGCCCGCTGCCTGACCAGGTCGCGTACAGCAGATCAAAGGTGCTGTAACGCCCGACCACCTGTCTCTTATACACATCT
>JAADYX010000353.1 GCA_010092885.1 Chloroflexota bacterium
CGGCAGCCAGGCCCTGCACGAACTGGCCAATCTGCTCGACCCAGTTGAGGCCGTCAGCGACCTGATCGGCTCCGCCCTGAGTGACGATCCGCCCGCCACGACCGGCACCATCGGCGTGATCGCGCGCGGCTACTCGCCTGAGCTGGACGCGATCTACACAGCCAGCGACGACGCCCGCCAGTACATCAACAGCCTGGAGTCCGTGGAGCGCAAACGCACCGGCATCAAGAACCTGAAGGTCGGGTACAACAAGGTCTTCGGCTATTACCTGGAGGTGACCAAAGCCAACACTGACAGCGTGCCCGAGCACTACATCCGCAAGCAGACGTTGGTCAATGCGGAGCGCTACATCACCCCGGAGATGAAAGAAGCCGAGGTCAAACTGCTCAACGCCGAAGAGGAAATCCACCAGATCGAACTCCGGCTCTACCGTGAACTGCTGGGTGAGATCGGCACTTACAGCGAATCCCTCCTGCTGACGGCCCGCATCCTGGCTGAGGTCGACCGGGTCGGCACCCTCGCCGAGGTCGCCGCGCGCCACGGCTTTGTGCGGCCCCACCTTACCGACGCCGATGAGCTGTACATCCTGGGTGGGCGGCATCCGGTTGTGGAACAGCTGCTCGCGGGCAGCGACCGCTTTGTGCCCAACGATACCACCTTCACATCGGAAGAACGCATCCATGTTATCACCGGCCCGAACATGTCCGGCAAGAGCACCTACCTGCGACAGGTCGCACTGATCGTGCTGCTGGCACAGATCGGCAGCTTTGTGCCTGCCGATGAAGCCCACATCGGGCTTGTGGACCGGATCTTCACCCGCATCGGCGCGCAGGATGAGATCCATGCCGGGCAGTCGACCTTCATGGTGGAGATGGTCGAGACCGCCCTGATCTTGCAGCAGTCAACCCGGCGCAGCCTGATCGTGCTTGATGAGATCGGGCGTGGCACCAGCACCTATGACGGGTTGGCGATCGCCCGCGCGGTGATCGAGTATCTGCACAACCATCCGCGCATGGGCGGCAAGACGCTGTTCGCCACCCACTACCACGAGCTGACCGAACTGGAGAACATTCTGCCGGGCGTGGCCAACTACTCGGTGACCGTGGCCGAACAGGGCGAGCAGATCGTCTTCCTGCATACCATCATGCGCGGCAAGGCCGATAAGTCCTACGGCATCCACGTAGCGGAGCTGGCCGGTGTGCCGAAGGCAGTGGTACGCCGGGCCGCCGAGATCCTCGACGAGCTGGAAGCGCAGGCCAATGTCTGGCAGATCGACGGCGAAGCAGTGCGCGAACCGCAGCCGGGCGACCAACTCTCGCTGTTTGGTGGGTCAGACCATCCGGCCCTGCGGGCGCTCAAACAGATCGATGTGGAGAGCATGTCCCCGATCGACGCCATCACACGCCTGCATGAGCTGGTCCGCATGGTGCAGGATGAGTGACTATCTGCGGATATTGGCTAAGTTCACCGAATTGCACTAAAATAGTTGGTCATTATGTGAGGGGGGAGGTATACACAAAGGTAAGATAAGGAGAAATCACATGACTAATGGTACAACACGTACAGCATTGGACGCCGATCTGGTAGCCGTCCGCGACGATATTTTGCGTCTGGGTTCGCTGGTCTACCGGGCCAGCCAGCGCGCATTGGAAGCCTTCAGCAAGAACGATACAGCCCTCGCCAAGCAGGTCATTACCGGGGACGATGAACTCGACGAACTGCACCACCACGTGGAGTCGATGGTGGCCTCAACAGTGGCCAGGCAGGGGCCCATGGCAACCGATTTGCGCCGCCTGCTGGCTGCCCTGCTGATCGCTAACGAATTGGAGCGCATGGGCGATCACGCTGAAGGCATCGCCAAGACAGTGGTGCGTTACACTGGGCAGGGCCGCCCGACGGTTCCGCCGCTGCTCCCGCAGATGTTGGAGCACATCAAGAAGATGCTCTACGAGGCGATGGAGGCCTATGTGGCCGAAGATGCCGAAAAAGCGGCACAGGTCGCCCGGATGGACGACCGCGTGGACGATATGTACAACTCGTTGTTTCAGCTGGTCGTTGGTGAGATGCACCGCGGCGACCTCTCGGTTGAACTCGGCACCTACATCCTATGGGCCGGTCACAGCCTGGAACGCATCGGTGACAGGGTCACCAACATCTGCGAACGGGTGAAATATGCGTCAACCGGCATCATCGATGACCTGAACACCAAAGACGACGCCGCTTAAGACTCATTAAGGCAGGGGTACGGTAAAACAGATCCGTGCCCCTGGTGGGTTTGGGGGATCCTCCGCCCAGATCTCGCCGCCGTGGGCCCGCACAATGTGCTTCGCAATGGCCAACCCCAGACCCGTCCCTTCGGTATGGCGGGCCCGATCCCCACGGAAAAACCGTTCAAAGATGCGCTCACGTGCCTGCGGCGGGATGCCGGGGCCGGTATCCGTCACGGTGATGGTTGCCCACTCTGCATCACTGCTCACCGAAATCGCGATGATCCCTTTGCGCGGCGTGAACTTGATCGCATTGTGCAGCAGGTTGGAGATCACGCGCCGCAGCTGCTCACGGTCGGCCAGTACGGTGACGTCGGTGGCGTTGAGCTCGCACAGTTCACAGCGGATAGTCAGCTTTTTGCGGGCCGCGCGCTCCTTGAACAGGGCCACCGCCGTATCGATCACCTCATTCACGGCCACAGGCCGCAGCAGGAACTCCGCCCGCCCCGACTCGATCATGGACAGGTCAAGCAGCTCCTGCGCCATCTGGTGCAGCACTTCCGTCTCCGCCGCGATCTTGTGCAGTGTATTGCGGTTCTCTTCTGTGTTCTCCAACTTGGTACGCAGAATGGTATCCACCAGCAGCCGGATCGAGGTGATCGGTGTGCGCAGCTCGTGCGAGATGTTGGCTACAAACTCCCGGCGTGCACGGCCCAACCGCTGGAGTTCGCTGACATCCTCCATAGCGATTGCGATGTAGGGTTGCTCGCTGATCGCCATTCGCAGTACCCGGACCCGGTACGTACAGCCGCGCAGTTCGATCTGCTCGATGATCTCCTCTTCGGGCTCGTTAAGGCACTGCCGGACCAGATCGTCGATCTCATGGCTTTGGGTCACAGCGATCAGGCTGCTGCGCAGCCGGATGCCACGGCCTTCCTCACGGGCAAACAGCTCGCGTGCCGCGCCGTTCATGTAGACCACGCTGCGTTCACGATTGACCAACATCAGGACGTTGTACGCGGCTTCAGCCAGCGCCTTGAGCGGCTCGATGGTAGCCAGCGTCGCCTGTTGAGCCAGCAGACGCTGTTGGGCCTCACGATACTGCAATCTCAGTTTCTCCATTTCGAACCGTGTGTTGCGCAGTCGGGTCAGGGTCGTGGCGAGCACCACGCCCAAAACCAGAATGACAGGGACCGTCAGCCACACGCTGTTAAGCCTCGAAGCGGTACCCGATTCCCCGAACAGTGATGATATGCTTCGGGTTGGATGCGTCTTCCTCGATTTTCTGGCGCAGCCAGCGGATATGCACGTCAACCGTGCGGCTGTCACCGTAATAGTCATAGCCCCATACCCGTGAGAGAATGAGGTCCCGTGAGAGCACAGCCCCCTCATTCTGCATGAGCTCAGCAAGGAGTTCGAACTCTTTACTACTCAGTTTGAGCTCTTGCTCACCGCGATAGACCCGCCTCCCGGTCAGGTCGAGTTCCAATTCACCGGCGATCAACGACTGCGACTGCACCGGCCGGCTGGGGGCCCGGCGCAGCACGGCGCGCACCCGCGCCAGGAATTCGCCCAGGTCAAACGGTTTGGTCACGTAATCATCCGCGCCGCTGTCCAGCCCGACCATTTTGTCACCCTGGGTGCCGCGCGCTGAAAGCATGATGATGGGGGTTTGCGCAATGGAGGGGTCACGCCGGACTGTGCGGCACAGCGTCAGGCCATCCAACCCGGGCAGCATAATGTCCAGAATCACCAAGTTGGGGTGTTCGCTGCGGATGATGTCAAGCGCAGTCTCACCATCACTGGCTGAAAGGACTTCGTAACCCTCCTGCCGGAGATTGTAAGCAAGCGTTTGCTGAACGGTTTCTTCATCTTCCACGACGAGAATGGTCGTTGTCAAGGAATGCATGTTGGCTCATCCTTCTCCCCACGCTAGTATAGCCGCTGCCCACCCATGATACAAGCGTTCGGGGTGTGCACATTTGCCCCTCACAGGTGGAAGCCATCCCCATGATGGGCTATGCTAAACAGGGTATTGTGAGTAAAGGGAGACAGTGGAATGCGTTTGGCGGTACTATCTGATATTCATGGGAATCTGCCCGCTTTGCAGGCTGTTATGCGTGATATGAAACGTCACAAGCCCGATGCGGTTGTCGTGGCCGGGGATGCCGTCAACCGGGGGCCGTTCTCACGGGAAGTGCTGGCCATCATCCGTGAGGAGCGCTGGCCCATCGTCCGGGGCAACCACGAACAGGTCGCGTTGGATTTCGATACGCCGCGCATGCCCGAATGGTGGGCTGCGATGCGGCTCGCGCCCCGGCTGGTTGCCGAGCTGGAAGCCGAGATCCCCTGGATCGCCGCCTGGCCCGATGAGCTGTGTTTGCGCTTCCGGCAGGCCGCACCGCTGCGCATGGTGCACGGTGTGCCCGGCAATCTTTGGAAGACCATCTACCCGACCACACCGGTGGAAGAGGCCGCCGGTCTGCTCGGCGAGCCTGAAGAGGACACCATCATCATCGGCCACAGCCACCTCGCCATCGACCGGCACATCGACCGGTGGCATGTGATCAACCCGGGGTCCGTAGGCTGCGCCTATCACGGCGATGGCCGCGCCTACTACGCCATCCTGCATGGCGACCACGACGGCTGGCGAGCCGAACATCATGCCGTTGGCTACGATCAAGCACCCCTGTTCGCCGAATGGGAGCGCATCGCGTTTTTGGAACACATGGGCCCGTGGGGCCGCCTCATCATTGAGGAGTTCCGTACGGGGCGGCTGCATCGCCTGCCGCTGTGGCGCTGGAAAGAGGAACACCACCCGGAGGCTGAGATCACCGATGAGCTGGTGGATGCCTTCTTCGCCATCGACCCGATGCCATACTACCCGGAAACCCATCGCGGCGTGCTGGTGGACGCGAGGCCTGCCCTGTGAAGCGTCTGATACTGCCCGCGGTGGCCGTCCTCATGGTGATCCTGATGGGGGCTGTTGTCTGGCGCAGTGCCTTCGCTCTGACCGGTGAGGAAAGCCTCGCCGGTCAGGTCCGCGGGGTGGTGCAGGTCGGCTACAACGTTTTCCGCCCACCGCTGGATCTGGATCCCTACGCCGAGATCGAGCATGCTGCCGTCAGCCCATATGGGATCAACACGTTTCTACATCTGGAAGTGGAGGAAGCCAAGCGCGAGCAGGCCCTACAAATGGCCAGCGAGGCCGGTTTTGACTGGATCCGGCAGGAGTTCGTCTGGGAGGATATCGAGATCGACGGGCCGGGGGACTTCACCGACCGGCGCAACGATCTTGATGGCGACGGCGTGCCCGACCCGATCTCGGCCTGGGCCAAATACGACAACATCGTGGAGCTGGCCGGGCAGTACGACATACAGATCCTCGCCCGGCTGGACAACCCACCTTCCTGGAGCCGCAGCCAACCCGACGCGGTGATCGGTTCCACCGCGCCGCCCGACGACTACGACGACTTCGCCCGTTTTGCCGCGGCTGTCGCCGAGCGCTATGAGGGCCAGATCACCTATTTCCAGGTGTGGAACGAGCCCAACATCTACCCGGAATGGGGCGAGCAGGTCGTCAGCCCCGAGGACTACACTGATCTGTTGTGCCGCGCCTACGCTGCGATAAAAGCCGTCAATCCGGAAGCAGTCGTCCTGACTGGTGCGCTGGCCCCCACCGCCGAACTCAGCGGGCGGGACTTCAACGATTTTCTCTTTCTGCAGCGCATGTATGATGCCGGAGCCGCGGACTGCTTCGATGTGCTTTCCGTGCAGGGCTACGGTTTGTGGTCCGGGCCAACGGACCAACGGCTGCGCCCGATCATTGTCAACTACGGACGCAACCAGTTCATCCGCGACATTATGGTCCGCAACGGCGACGCTGAGAAGGCCATCTGGATCAGCGAGATGAACTGGAACATCGCGCCGGAGGATGTCGAGCCGCGCTATGGCCGGGTCAGCGTGGAGCAGCAGGCCCGCTGGGCGCCGTTGGCCTACCAGCGTGCCCAGGAGGACTGGCCATGGGTCGGCATGGTCGCTTTCTGGTACCTCAAGCGCGCCGACGATCAGTGGCTGGTTGAACGCCGCCCCGAGGCCTACTTCCAAATGCTCGAGCCGGATTTCACACCGCTGCCCGTCTACGAGACGATGGCCCAGGCCGCCAACCAACCGCCCGTAATGTACCCCGGCAGCCACCCACCGGATCATTGGGCAATCGATTATGCGGTGGAGCCGGTCACCTTCACGTTTTCAGGCACCCATCTGGCGGTACATTACGCCGCCCGGGAGGCCGGCACATGCGGTCTGGTCGTGCGTGCTGCTGACGGACCGGCACGCATCGGCGAGGACTGCCCTGGAACAGTGACCTGGCAGGGTCCTCCCGGCGAACACACCGTCCAGTTCGAGCTGGTCGGCAGCGCGGCCATCGACCGCATTATCGTCCGCGACCAGCTCAGGATACCGCCGCTGCCTTTCTTCGGGGTGCTGGGCGTTCTGCTCTTTGCTGCGGTGGTCCTCTATCCACATAAAACATCATGAACCGTCTGCTCGTTCTGCTCGTTGTTCTGCTCGCGTTTGGGCTGCGTGTCGCCATGCTCGATCATCAATCCTTCTGGAATGATGAGGGCAATTCGGCCCGCATCGCCGAACGCAGCCCCCGTCTGATCGTAGAAGGCGCAGCAGGCGACATTCATCCGCCGGGATACTATCTGCTGCTCGCGGGCTGGCGAGCAGTCGCCGGGCACAGTGAGTTCGCGCTGCGGTTTGTCTCAGTGGCTGCCAGCACTCTGGCCGCAGCGGTCATCGCTGCTCTGGGCCAACGGCTGTTCAGTGCGGCCGCAGGGCTGTTAGCGGCTCTCCTAGCTGCCGTGAGCGCCTTTCAGGTGTACTATGCGCAGGAAGCCCGCATGTATGCGCTGCTCGCACTGCTGGCGACCCTCTCCCTGCTCCTCACCGTCGACGTGCTCCGTCATCTGGAAAAGAAGGGGATACAGTCCGCGCGAGCGCTGATTGCGGGCTATGTGCTGGTCAACGCGGC
>JAADYX010000354.1 GCA_010092885.1 Chloroflexota bacterium
ACGCAATCCCAGAAAAGCCAGCGGGAAGTCGGCTAAGATCACCTGGAGGAGGCGCGCATCTTTGCACTGACCGGCGAGACAGGCTCGCAGATCGATCTGCCGGGCAGCGTCACGCTGCATCTGGACTATGACCGCATTGTGCTGGCAGCTGGCGAAGAGGTGGACACCATCCTGCAAGGAGCGTGGCTGAAGGCAGGAGAAGAACTCGGCCTGTCGATACCAGGGGAGGTTGTGCTGCCCGGCAGCGAATGGCGTCTGATTACACGTGTGTACACGGGTACACGCTCCGGGGCCCCATGGGAAGCCCTGCTGGCAGAACGCTGGACGGCGGCTCTGAATGGGACTGTGCTGGGCGAGGCTCTGATGGTGCGAACCCGCAGGCGAGGAGAGCGATTCCAGCCGCAAGGATTGGACGGTACACAGAAGCTCAGCACATTCATGAGCAATGCCCGGATCCCGCAGCGCTTTCGTGACCGGATACCCCTGTTGGTCAGCAAGGACGAGGTGGTCTGGGTGTGCGGCTACCGGATCGATGAACGCTACACGATCAAGCCGGATACAGAGCGCATTGTATTGGTTCGGCTGCTGCCCCCCGAAAACACATGAGGGATACCGAAGCATCCCTCATCCTGACGAAACCGGAAGTGAGGCTGTCTATTCAGCCGACTCCTCGCGTTTGTTGATCTCCTGCGCCATGCGCTCGAGTGTGTCACTCAGACCACGCAGGCTGTTAATCGTCGCCTGACGGATACGCTGCGCTGCTTCGGAGCTGTCCACTTCGTCGCGCACCTTGCGCATGTTCTCTTCCACGCGCCGAACCTGTTCGTTCTGGCGGACGCTGTCGAACCCCTTCTCGAGCTCTTCACTGAAGCGCCGGAACCCTTCGCGGAACTCGTTCTCAATGCGTTGGCGTTCTTCACTGTCCCACGCATTGCGCATGGCGTCAGCAAACTTGCGACCCAATGCGGCAAATTCTGCACCGAGGTCCACGTGTTCTTTATCTTCGCCTGTGTCGTCGTATGCTACCTGTTCATCACTCATGGGTGCCTCCTGTGGAAAGCGTGTCTTACGCTTAAATAACGTCAAGCATCTTTCATCAGTATATACGGCAAACATAAGACTGGCGTTGCAGCAAAAGAAAAGAGACAGAGCACAAAGCATCTGTCTCCCTCTCACACACCATTGCTCGCCGTCAACGGCGTCCGATTTCGCCTTTGACCTCCGCAATGAGCTGGGTCACAGGGATCTCACGCGGGCACGCCGTAGTGCAGTTGAAGATCGTGCGGCACCGCCACACCCCGTTTTCCTCACTGAGAACAGCAAGACGATCGGCACCAGCCTCGTCGCGACTGTCGAAAATGAAGCGGTGTGCCTGCACAATTGCTGCCGGTCCGACGTATGTGCCGTTGGCCCAATAGGACGGGCATGACGTGGTACATGCCGCGCATAGAATGCACTTTGTACCTTCGTCGAAGCGCTCGCGCTGTTCAGGCGTTTGCAGCCGCTCACGACCGCCCTCGGGAATGGTATCGTTGACGAGGAAGGGCATCACCGACCGGTAGTGGTCGAAGAAGGGTTCCATATCCACAACCAGGTCTTTGATGACCTTAAGGCCGTACATAGGTTCCACCTGAATGGTGCCACGCTCACCCTTGATGAGATTCTGCACAAGGGCCTTGCAGGCGAGCATATTCACGCCGTTGATGCGCATTGCATCAGAGCCGCAGATGCCATGGGCACAGGACCGGCGCAAGGCAAGGGTGCCATCGATGTACCACTTGACGTGGTGCAGCAGGTCCAGCACACGGTCAACCGGCTCAACATCCTTAAGTGTGTATTCAGCAAAGTACGGTTTCTCGTCCTGCTCCGGATTGAAGCGGCGGACTTTGAGTGTCACTTCCATACTAGTAGACACGCTCCTTCGGTTGGTGCTTGGTAATCACAACCGGCTTGTAGTCCAGACTGATCTTGCCATTCACATCGACGGTCGCCAGCGTATGCGTCAGGAAGTTCTCATCATCGCGCTCGGGGAAATCCTCACGGGAGTGCGCACCGCGGCTTTCACGGCGCGCCAGCGCAGATGCTGCCGTCACCTCAGCGAGGTCAAGCAGGTTGCCTGTCTCCCAGGCTTCCAGCAGATCGAAGTTGAAGATATGGCCCGTATCGTCAATAGTTAGGTCGGTCCGGAAGGTTTCTTGCAGTTCGCGGATTTCCTCCAGCGCGCGTGACATCCCCTCTTCCGTGCGGAAAACGCCAACGTCGCGCGACATGATCGTCATCATGCGCTCGCGCAGTTCAATGGGGCGTGTGCTGCCGTTGGCGTTGCGGATGCCTTCCAGTGCAGCACGGATCTCACCAGCGGGATCGTCAGGCAGCGGGACCCAGTCAGCATCCTTGGCGTATTCTGCAGCACGCAGGCCGCCGCGGCGACCAAAGACAACCAGGTCATTGAGGGAGTTGGTACCCAGACGGTTCGCCCCATGCACCGAGACGCATGCACATTCACCGGCAGCGTACAGCCCCGGCACGATATCGCCTGCGGCATTTGCCAGTATTTCCGTTTCCGCGTTGGTCGGGATACCTCCCATCGCATAATGCGCAGTGGGCTGTACAGGCATCGGCTCATGGACGGGATCCACGCCAAGATAGGTCCGGCAGAAGTCGAGGATGTCAGGCAGTTTGGTCTCGATATACTCGCGGTCTATGCGGCGCTTCTCCCCCTCTTTTTGCAGGTAGTGGTTTACGGTCTCCGGGGTGATATCCAGGTGGACGTAGCCCTTGCCGTTGATGCCGCGGCCTTCTTGTACTTCCAGGTAGATCGCACGTGAGACCACATCACGGCTGGCCAGATCTTTGATGGTCGGTGCATAGCGCTCCATGAAGCGCTCGCCTTTGTCATTGAGCAGGACACCACCCTCGCCGCGTACACCCTCCGTGATCAAAATGCCCAGGCGAAAAATGCCGGTCGGATGGAACTGATAGAATTCCATATCCTGTGCGGGCAGACCCTTACGCAGCAAGATGGCATTGCCGTCACCGGTCAGGGTATAGGCGTTGCTGGAGATCTGCCAGACCTTCCCCCAACCTCCTGTGGCAAACAGGATGGACTTGGCCTGGAAGATGTGCATTTCGCCCGTGCCCAGCTCAATAGCGACAATGCCCGCCGGACGGTCGCCATTCATGATCAGATCCACAACATGGAACTCATCATAGAAGTTCACGTCGTTTTTGATGCACTGCTGGTACAGTGTTTGCAGAATCATGTGGCCGGTGCGGTCAGCGGCGTGGCAGGCACGGCGGACCGGCTTTTCACCGAAGTTGCTGGTGTGCCCGCCAAAGCGACGCTGTGCAATGCGTCCATCCGGCGTACGGTCGAAGGGCAGGCCCATATGCTCCAGTTCAAGGACCACATCAATCGCCTCGCGGCAGAGGATCTCAACCGCGTCCTGATCGGCCAGATAGTCCGACCCTTTCACGGTGTCATAGACATGCCAGTCGGGATTGTCCTCTTCATGATTGCCCAACGCTGCGCTGATGCCACCTTGAGCTGCACCTGTATGTGAGCGGGTTGGATAGAGTTTGCTGATCACCGCAGTGTCGGTATTGCGTGACGCATAAAGCGCTGCCATCAGCCCGGCACCACCCGCGCCGACGATGATCACCTCGTGTCGATGAGTTTGCATCGTTTTGTCGCCTCTTTTTTGTTTTGACGTTAGCCGGTCGGCAGTGTGACCGGGGTTGTGGGAGCCAGAACAAGTGCCGCAGTTCCCACGAAGAGCACAATTACCATCAGCACGACCGCCAGGATGTTCAGCACACGGTTGAGCGACTCACCATGAACATAGTCATTGATTGCGATGCGCAGGCCGTTGAAGCCGTGGATACCGGCAAACCAGAGCAAAAAGGCATCATAGATGCGCCACCCCACAAAGGACCAGCGCTGCGTGATGACCCATTCGTAGCTGATATCGGCCACGCTGTTGATGACGTGCATAATGGCGAAGTGCCCAAACACAAGAGGCACCAGGAGTACGCCTGACCAGCGCATATAGCGCCACATGAACGTTTCGAACTTGTTGTCGCGCTGGCTAACTGACTTCGTTGTGGTTGTCATCGGTATCCTCCTCAGCGCGCTGCGATTTCAATGCCGGGCCAGATCTGGAGAATATGGCCCATCATGATGACAAAGACAGGCGCATAGATCAGGGCCGTAAGGCCGAAGGTTCCCCAAGTCATCTGACGTTGGTATTTCCATAGGCTCGGGCGCCAGTCCATTAGCGTGATGCGCAGACCGTTCAGGCCATGGTAGAGCACAGCCAAACCCAGCATCAACTCGCCAATCAGGAAGGCGGGTGTCTTGTACAGTGCGATAGCGTGCATATAGCCTTCTGGCCAGAAGAATACCCAGGAGGTATCGATCACGTGAATGATGAAGAAGAGCAGGGTCCCCAGCCCGGCCAGGCGATGGCCGAACCACGCCAACTGCCCCTCACGACCGCGGTACGTCAAAGCGCCGCGCACCGTTGAGACAAACGGCTTAACCACGTTCTGCATGGTATATGTAACCTTTCAATAGAACCTCGGACGTGTTGATTGAAGACGATGTGACGGAGATGTACTGTCACATTAATCGAGGTCTTGCACATCGGATTTTGGGGCAAGTATACCAGAAACGCTGAGGACTGCCTTATTTTTGACGCTTCCCATTGCCTGCTAGCTCGACCAGGTTTGCCGAACGCGAGCAAAAGACCAATCCCTTTCACCCAGTGTGAGCTGGTAGATCCAACCACGCCCGAAGTGCGTGTCGAACTGACAGTCAAACGTGACGAGACCTTCCCCAGCCGACGAGAGCAGATCGCGCGGGTATGTAATGGTAATCCGGGGCGTTTCGTCCTCACTGTGGTGCATCACGCCGGGGCGTGTGGACTGTACTCTGCGCGGGGCAGGGGGAGGATCAGGTATCTCACCAGGCGTAAGAGTTGGCCCGTTCCATTGGTAGTGCCAGACGCGCATTACCTCGGTTTCGTTCTTTTCCGGATCGGGAGGCGTGTGCCCTTCATATTCGCGCAGAATGATATCACAGTCCAACGGATTGCGGCCTTCTACCAGGAACACATCAAGGAGCAGATGTTCGATAGCGATGCGCACGACCAGCAGTTGGACAAGCTCGTTAGAGCTCGCGCGCAGTTGACGATGCATCCAATAAAGACCGTTCAGGCGATCCGGCGGCGGTGGGGGGAGTTGGTCCGGGGGCAGCATGAATTGGGCGGCTCGCTCGTCCATCAGGCCGAGAGCCCACTGCGCCGAATCACGGACCCGAAAATCCTCGTCCTCGGCCAGATCTTCCAGATGAGGGCGCTCAGTTTCCGAACCGATCACACCAAGCGCACGCACCGCAATCGGCCGCATATAGGGGTCATCAAGCAAGGCGAGGATCTCCGGCAGGACATTGAGTTTGACGCAGTTGGCCAGTGCCAGCACGCCTTCCCACAGGGAACGCTCTGCCAAAATCCGGCGCGGTGAAAAGCGATTGTTGCGTTCAGTGTAGACCCGCTCACGCGCCTCTTCAATAAGATCACGCAGCGGGTCTACGGCAAGCTCGTTCGGATGTGTATTCACAAGCCGGGCTGCAGCAAGCCGTTGGGTCCAGTCAGTCGACTCAAGGAAAGGAAGAACGACCTCAGCCAGGGCATAGCGATCGGTTGGCACGTATTTGGTTGCCAACACACGCAGTGCCTGCAGAGCTTCGTCTTCTGTTTCTTCGGGCGCATCACGCAGCAGTTCTATGACGGCATCCAGTGCTTCCGCCTCACCAATAGCCGCCAGCCGTTCAAGGATTTCCTTCTGTTCCTGAATAGAACCTGTAGAGAGTGCGGCCAGCAGCTCATCTTGCGTTCGCGTGTCCGGACGGCCTGCCATACGATTTTCCTCTCAGCAGCCTGGCGTACGATTATACCCTGTCCATGTTTTCGATTACGGCAGTGGCAAATTCGGAAGTCTTGACCTGAGTGGCACCTTCCATCTGCCGCGCGAAGTCGTAGGTCACGATCTTCTGACTGATAGTGGCCTCATATGCGCGGGTGATCAGGTCGGCGGCTTCCCACCACTGCATGTATTCTAACATCATTACCCCAGAGAAGAGTAGTGAGCCCGGGTTGACCTTGTCCATATTCGTATACTTAGGCGCGGTGCCATGGGTGGCCTCAAAGAGCGCCACCGTATCACCGATATTCGCCCCGGGTGCAATGCCAACGCCACCAACCTGGGCTGCCACCGCATCCGACAGATAGTCCCCATTGAGGTTCATCGTGGCGATAACTTCGAACTCAGTGGGGCGCAGCAGCAAATGCTGGAAGATGATATCAGCAATGCGGTCCTTTACAAGGATTTTGCCTTCCGGCATTTGCCCATCATATTCATTCCAGAGCTCATCCTCGGTGACGATATGGTCGCGGAATTCCTCTTTTGCGACTTCATAACCCCACTCGCGGAATGCGCCTTCAGTGAACTTCTGGATGTTGCCTTTGTGCACAAGGGTCACGCTTCCGCGAGCGCGCTCAATGGCATACTGGATCGCCTGGCGAACCAGCCGCTTGGTCCCGAACTCGCTGATCGGTTTGATGCCGATACCAGCACCTTCATGGAACTTGGCACCCATCTCGTCACGCAGGAAGGTTACAACCTTCTCGTTTTCTGGTGTGCCCGCCGCATATTCAATGCCTGCGTAGACATCCTCCGTGTTTTCGCGGAAGATGACCACATCGGTTTTCTCCGGTTCACGCAGTGGACTCGGCACGTTGGTAAACCAGCGCACGGGGCGGATGCACGCGTACAGGTCAAGCTGCTGACGCAGCGTGACATTCAAGCTGCGGAACCCACCACCCACCGGGGTTGTCAGCGGCCCTTTGATGCCGATGTGATACTGGCGCAGGGCTTCAAAAGTTTCTTCCGGCATGTAATCACCATCATAGACGGCAGCGGCCTTTTCGCCCGCATAGATCTCCATCCAATGGATTTTGCGCTCTCCGCCGTACATTTTCTCAACTGCTGCATCCCAAACACGTTTGGATGCGGTCATAATGTCGCTGCCAATGCCATCCCCCTCAATAAAGGCTATGATCGGCGTGTCGGGGATGACAAGTTTGCCGTCCTCTTCAGTAACAGGAACGCCCTGTTCGGGCACTACGATGTGCTCAAAGCTCATCGTTTTTCTCTCCTATCGGTTGAGCGGGCAAGATCGATGCTATTATAACACACGGCTGACATATTCCGGTTAAAGATTACGCCTATCTATTTTATTTGGAGGAGAGACTATGAGTTCTGTAATCGGTGTGGATATTGGTGGCACGCAAATGCGCGCAGCCCGCTTCAATTCAGGGCTGGAGATGATCGAACGGGCCAGCCGGCCCACATTGGGCGAGCAGGGTGTGGACTCCATCGTGGCCCGCCTGATCGAACTGATCGAGCAGGTTGCCCCTGAGGATCCCTCTGAACTGGCCGGGATCGGCGTAGGGGCACCGGGCCCGCTTGATCCTGATGCGGGCATCATCCGAACACCCCCCAATATTCCTTTCCACCATACGCCACTGGTAGATATTCTGCACGATGCGCTGCACGTACCCGTTTTGCTGGACAACGACGCCAACCTCGCCGCTCTCGCCGAACACCGCCTTGGTGCCGGGCAGGGCACACAAAACATGGTCTACCTCACACTGAGCACCGGATTGGGGAGCGGCCTGATCCTCAACGGTGAGCTCTACCGGGGGCGCGGACAGGCCGGAGAGGCTGGTTTCACGATCATCGCTGCAGACCATCCCGCCAGCGGCCCTGAGCAGCACGGCTACGCCGAATTTGTCGCATCAGGGACAGCGATCGCACGGCGGGCCACAGAGGCCGTTCAAGCCGGAAAACAGACAACACTGGCTGAACTCGACACCATCACCGGCGAGGACGTGGCCAACGCCGCTGAGGCGGGTGATCCGGTAGCCCAGACGATCATTCGGGAGACGGGACGCTATGCCGGCATTCTGATCGCGTCACTCTCCATGCTGCTGCAGCCGGACTGCTTTGTGCTGGGCGGCAGCGTAACCCAGATTGGCGACCGGCTCTTCGAGCCGATGCACGAGGCTCTCCGGGAATTTGCCATCGATCCCGTCTTCTACGAGGGGATCGATATCCGGCAGGCAGCACTAGGCGATGATGTTGGGCTGTATGGCGCAGCAGCGCTTGCCCTGGGTTATGGCGGTTAGCGCTTCGGTTCGCGGCGGCTCTCACGCCAACTCAGGTGGATGGGCGTGCCCGTGAACGGATAGTGCGCCCGGATGGTGTTCTCGATATAGCGCTGGTATGAGAAGTGCAGCAGCCGCCGGTCATTGATGTGGAACAGGAACTTGGGCGGGTCCACCGCGACCTGACTGGTATAGCGGATCTTGAGCCGGCGACCTTGGCGTGAAGGTGGGGCTTGCCTCAGCAGGGCATCACGGATCAGTTTGTTGAGCTCGGCGGTCGGGATACGGGCAAAGCGCTCCTGGTAGATCTGCATCACGAGCGGCATCAGCTTGCTGACACGCTGACCGGTCAGCGCCGAAACAAAGGTCACAGGCACATACGGCAGGAAGTGCAGCGCATCGCGGACGGCTGCCTCATACTCGACAATAGTCAGGGCGGTTTTGTCGGGTACAAGATCCCATTTGTTGACCACAACGATCACACTTTTCAGCTCGTCAAGGATGAAGCCAGCAATATGGGCATCCTGTGTGGTTGGGCCGTCAGCCGCGTCAATCAGCAGCAGGCAGACATCCGCTCGCTTGATCGCACGCAGCGAACGCAGCACGCTCCACTTTTCCACACCAGGCTCGATCTTGCCGCGACGCCTGATACCAGCCGTATCGATCAGAGTAACCGGTTCGCCATGGTAGATGATCTGCGTGTCGATGGAATCACGGGTGGTGCCCGCCACAGGGCTGACGATGACTCGCTCCTCGCCGAGCAGCCGGTTCAACAGGGATGATTTGCCAACATTAGGCCGCCCGAGAATGGTGATCTTGACGGAGAGATCGTCCTCATCGGTATCGGGCACCCTATCAGGGAGGGCATCCACAACGGCATCAAGCATGTCGCCGGTTCCATAGCCGTGTATGGAAGAAACAGCAAAGACGTCACCCATGCCGAGATTGTAGAACTCATACATGTTCTCACGCAGCTTCTGATTGTCACTCTTGTTGGCAGCAACAATCACTGGCCGGTTTGAGCGACGCAGCAGCCGCGCGACCTCATCATCAGCAGCGGTGATGCCCGTGGTAACATCCACAACAAACACGATCACATCAGCCTCTGCGATGGCAGCCTCCGCCTGCTCACGGATCTCGCGGATGAAATCGCGCGAGTCCTCGGCAAGCGGCTCTTCAGCGCCACGTGTCACGCGGTGAGCGGGCTCGATGCCGCCCGTATCGACCAGGGTAAAGGCCAAACCCTGCCACTCAGCTTCGGCGTGCTGGCGGTCACGGGTTGTACCTGCCAGGTCATGGGTAACGGCGACGCGTTCGCCAACAATTCGATTAAACAGTGTGGATTTGCCCACGTTGGGGCGCCCAACGAGAGCCACCATGGGGAGTTCAGCCATCAATTTCCACCGTGATCTGTGACGGGATCACATCTGTGATCTCTATGTCACCTGTACCAATATACTCTACCAATACATCTACCAGATAAGTGCCCGGTTCAAGGTCAGCGAGGTCAACGGCCACGTTAAGGTCCACTGCCGGGTTGAGTGATTGTATCTGGGCTTGTGGTCCGGTCACAATAATGACCACCTGATCCACAGAGAGATTGGCTGTCAGGTCCTCACCAAGATTGGTGACATTGATATCGGCCGCATTGACGACCACCTGATCGTCAATGATGATTGGCGCGACGTTGACCGTGACCGTGACGATATCGCTCTCACCTGCCACCGATACCTGATCAGGCAGTCGCAGCCGTACGCGCAGCACCTGATCTTCGGTGAGACCAGTCAGGTTGATCGGATCGGTGAGCAGCACATTGATGGTATCAAGCACCTCCTGCGGACCTTGCAGCGTGACTACCTGCGGCTCTGTCTGAACCCCCAAAAAGCGGTAGCCCTCCGCCACCTGACCGGTCCATGGTGGGCTGACCGTCACCTCACGGAACCCCTCTTCCTGTTGGATCTCAACAGTAACCTCAACCGTGTCCGGACTGATGGTGACGTTCGGCACAGGCTCGCCTTCACTGTCAAGGGCAATCGGATCGAGCTCACCACTGAAGTCGGAGCGCGCTTCTTCACCAAGGGGGATCGTCACGCGGACTTCACTTACCTGGTTAACTTGAGAGGTCGGCCCCGTCACTTCCGCGAGACTCGGGGTGAGCTGGGGGGTCGACGCACTGAATCCGATATCGGGCTCCCCCACCACATTGGGTTGGATGGCGAATGTGCGCGTGCTGATCTCCTCTATCAATACGTCAACGGACGATGGCCTGACCTCCAAAATGGTGGTCAATGCCGGTTCCTGCACAATGACCGGTACTGTGTGCGTCCCAGGCGGTAGATCGCTCAAGTCAAGCGTGGCACTGAAGTCGTCTGAGGACAGCTCACCCCACTGGTTATCCTGAGCACGCAGCCTGATACGCACTGCATCCGGGATGTTTGCGGTCACCGTCAATGACCCGTTGGGCGTGATCACCTCCAGCGGGATTGGCGTATTGAAGTCCCGTTCCTCGACCGGATTATCCTCCTGGTAGGCAATGATCCAGACGATCAGACCAAGAGCCAGCGCCAACAGGAGTTCGCCGACATTCGAGCGGACCCATTCAAACACGCGCTAGACCTCCTCCTTGGCCGGAGCACGCAGGTTCCGTGTGATCTGCCTCATCTGGTTGAACCAGCTGCTCAGACGCGAACGTTGTTCGGCCTTGATGTACTGGCCGAGTACCATAGGCAGCGAGTCCGAGTCGATGCCACGGCGCACAAATCGTCCTCCGACCACTACGGAGATACGCCCTGTCTCCTCTGAGATCACCACAATCACCGCATCGCTGACTTCCGACATCCCCAATGCAGCACGGTGACGCAGCCCCATACGCCGATCCGGCATACGCCGTGAACTTGAGACGGGCAGCGTGCAGCCCGCAGCGGCGATCTGATCACCGCGAATAATGACCGCACCATCATGGAGCGCCGTCTTTGGGAAGAAAATGGTCTGAAGCAGCACACTGGTAATGGTGGCATCAACCCGTGTGCCTGATTCAATGAACTCCTGCAGCCCGGTGCTGCGCTCAAAGACGATCAGTGCACCATGGCGCTGCTGTGAGAGAATACGGGATGCATCACTGACTTCGGTGATCAGTTCAGATACTTTGGTGTCACTGCCGAGCGTATCCAGATTGAACAGGCCAAAGCGCCCCACCTGATCAAGCCACCGGCGCAGCTCGTCCTGGAAGATGACCGGTAGTGCCACAGCCAATGCGGTCAGAGTACGGCTGAGGAGAAACGAAAAGGCCTGAAGATCGAGCAGTGCAGAAAGCGAATAAACCAGCACCAGCACGAGAGCAATGCCGCGCAGCAGCGTCGCGGCGCGGGTACCGCGCACAAGAACAAACAGGAGAAAGAATATAGACGCGACAAGCAAAACGTCCAGGACGTTTTGCCATTCGCGCAGCAGATTCTGGATTGTCCAGAGGAGTGGTTCGATGGTCACTTTATAAGCTGTTGCTCTCTAGCTGACTCAGCAACTGCCGGTACTGTTCCGTATCAGGCGGGTTGAGTGAGATAATGCGTTTGATAGTTTGGGTGGCAGCCTCATACTGTCCGGCTTCGATCTGCATGTCGCCGATCTCATTGAGCTGGACGATCGCGTCACTGGTTCGGTTCTGGCGGATGTAGACCTGAGCGAGGCGCAGCCGGAGTTGGATCTGGCCGGAATGCTTGCGCACCTGCTCCTCTAGAATGGGCAGGATGCGCTGCGGCTGGCCGCGGGTAATGCACTGCCGCATATAGTCATCCAGACTGGCAACAGCCTGCGCAGCACTGCCCTGTTGGAAGTACAGGTCCACCACGGAAAGAGTCGCGTCCTCATCATCGGGAGCCTGCTTGATGATCTCTTCGTAGTACTCAAGGGCCTTGCGCCAATTGAAGCGCTGCACTTCAATATCGGCCAGCGCTTTAAGAATGGCAACCACCTTCGGCGAGTCCCTGCTGTTTTTGCGCGTGTATTCGAGAGCCTCCTCATAGATCGACTGGGCTGACGTCGTATCCGCCATACGGCGGTAGAGGTCAGCCAGTTCCAGGTAGTGGCGCAGAGTTTCACTCGACCGTTTCTGCGTCTTGAGCATATCGATCACGCGGCGGCGGGCATCCATATCCGCTGGCCAGATTTCCAGCACCTCCGCGAACAGGTCAGCAGCCTTCTCATCATTACCACGCAGCATATAGGTCTCGGCCACATAGTTGACCTTCTCGGCTGCCTCCTGAGTGTGACCCATTGTCACAAGGATATCTGCGATGCGCTTGTGAGCGGGCAGATAGTCGGGCGATTTTTCGATTGCGTAGTGTGCTTCCTGGCTGGCCATTTCGATCATGTCGTTTTCCACATAGTGGTCAACCCGCTGCATGATCTCGGCGAGAACAGGACGACCGCCCTCCACGATCAGCTCTATTAGGTTAGTGACGTAGCTGCTCTTGCCCTGTGCGGCATACCCTCCGAGCGCGTCTTCAAGCTTCTTGCGCCACAAACTGTCGTTGAGGAAAACAATGAGACCCTGGGATATATCCTCAAGCTGGTCAGGTTGGCGCTCAGACAGGCTGGCCAGCAGACGCTGGTAACCGGCTTCGTCAACCTGGCTGTTGACAGTACGGTCGGCCAGGTAAAGCGCATGGAGCAGCTGCTCGCTGGCCTGTGCGCTGTCCCCCAGTGCATCATAGGCCATACCCATCACAATGCGACCGGCCAGCGTGTAGTCTGGGATCTCTATGAGCTCCTGCAGAACACCAACTGAATCGCGGTGATTGCCGACATAATGATTGAGTATGCCCATATTGAGGCGCAGGGCAGGGTGGCCCAACCCAACCTGATGTGCGCGTGTATAGCGCTCTATGGCCCCGTCTGCGTCGCCGACCTGGTGTAGGTCCATGGCCTGCAGGAGCGGCTCCTGTGCTTTAGAGGGTACCTCACCAGAGAACACCATTTCGGCCAGGGTCCCCATAGCTTTCCAGGCGGCTTCATCAATGGGAGTACGGTATTTTTCCTCGTCGTCGAAGACATCCACATCCGCGTCATCGTCGGTAATGCGCTTCATGGAAGTGGCCGGTTCGACTGTCTCAACCTCCTCGAAGCCAGGCGTACGCCCGATGGGACGCTCCCGCCTGAGATCATCAACCGCATTGCGGGCCAGCTGGCTGGTCGGATCCAGAGACAATGCACGCTGCAGGGCGTCTTCTGCCTTCTTCTTCTGTTCGAATTTCTGCAGCAGCCGGGCGACCTCAACAAAGTGCACGACTGCCTGGTTGATATCCTTGCGCTGGCTGAAGACCGAGGCCAGTCGCATATGCGCTTTAGGCAGATCGGGGTTGAGGGCGATGGCCTTTTGCCAGTATTCAACCGCCTGCTCGCTGTCATCCCGGTTGTGATACAGTTCGGCGACATCCAGATAAGCGTTGGCGGCATCACGCTTGTTACCGCGTACCAGATAGATATCCGCGATCTTCTCGTACGGAAGGGGATCGTTAGGCACGATCTGGGTAATGCGCTGGTAGATGGAGAGCGCTTCGTCCTCACGCCCGGTCTCCATCATGGCCAACGCCAAGCCTGTCAGCGCCTGCGCATCATCTTCCTGTTCGGTCAGTGCTTTTTCGTACGCCGCGGCAGCACGTGTCCAGTCAAGATCCCACGCTGCACTGGACGCAACTCGCATTGCCTCTTGGTAGCCCTTTTTGCCCATATATCTCTAAATCCTGACTAAGGAGAGGCCAGCATTCGGTGTGCTGCGGACAACCTTAATGCTCCGCAGACGCTGTGAAGTATACCATCGTCCCAAACACAGACGCAATCGATCCGATCAATGCAAATCGAGGCCGCGGTTGTTGCGCTGAACCAGAACAGATAGATAGTCGGCCAGAGCCTGGAGCATCACCAGATGATGGCGGGCCACCCGGTCAGATGGGATATCCGCGATGAGGATACCCATCATGCGATCGTGCCAGAGAACCGGTACACCGACCGCTGCGAGCTCATCACTCTGCTGGAAGGCTTCCGCGGATCGGGTGCGAGCAATGTGAGATGCCACGGCCTGCACATCGGCCTGTGTGCCGCCGAACGCAGCCGATTCAGCCAGGGAGCCCGCTTGGTAGAGGTAAAGGCACAGCGATTTAGCGCCGATCTGGCCAGCACAACCCTCTAAAAGGGTCATGATTGTATAGGTGTCACTGTGCCCCAGATGAGCAGCCAAGCCCAGTATGTAACCATAATCCTGAATCTGCTGCTTGAGGCGGCGGTTGGTTTCGATAAGGCGGCGCTCCAGCTCATCGCGTTCACGGCGCAGACGGGTTTCAACGAGGGCGCGTTCAATGGCATCGAGCAGTTCATCATCAGTGAAGGGCTTGATCACATAGTCGCGTACGCCCAGCCGGAAAACCTCAATTGCGATCTCTTCTGAGCCATAGAAGGTCATCAGCACGACGGGGATATGGATATCCTCCTCACGCATCTTCTTAAGCAGCCC
>JAADYX010000355.1 GCA_010092885.1 Chloroflexota bacterium
ATCGAGCCGATGTTGGTGAAGTCCGCCGGGTCTTCGCCGTCATTGGCGCTGAAATCGGCAAAGGGGAACTTGATCACGGTCGTCTCTGTGATGGCGGGCAGGTCCACCAGGAACTGCGAGCCGCTGGCATCGTCACTGGTGACCCCAATGGCGATATCGTAGGGGCCGCTGGGCTCGACCGTCACGCAGAAGGCATCGATGCCGCCCGCGGTCAGGTCCAGCCCGCCCAGCCCATCGCGGTCGATGGCGTCGTCAGGGGGGAACCACGCGTTGTCGTCGCCATCCCAGGAGACGCCCACGCCCCCGGTGATGGTGCCCGTCTGCGTGTAGTTGAGGCTGCCGCCGGTCACCTCGGCGGTGACACTGCCCCCGCCGAGGTCTTCCATGCCAACGCCCATGTCACGCTCACCGCCGAGCACGCTGAGCGTATCGAGCGTGCCGCCGTCCGGGCTGATAAGCGATGAGGTGGTGAAGGGCCCTTGGGCCACAGTGAAGTCGTCGATGAGGATGCCCGCCGCGTGCGCGCTCGGGCTGTGGGCAGCTGCTGCGATGATCACAGCAGCCGCGAATACGATGAGAATGCGCTTCATGAGTGATGCTGCTCCTTGGTGTGAACGATGAAATCCGCCCAGAGTATGGCGTACTCACCCCAGGTTGTCGACGTACTTCATCATCTCACGCGGCTGGATGCGGATATAGCTGTCCGTGATGATCAGCGCCATCTCCTCCTCGCTGAGCCGAAAGCTGAGCGTCTCCAACGCATCCTCAGGTGAGGACCCGTAGACGAGCTTCTTCTTGCCGTTGGTCATATCAAACAGGTACATGTAGTGCGGATTGCTGAAACTGCTCACTGCGCCGCGCTCCTGATCAATGCGATGTGCCTTTTGTGCCGGTCATCATAGCAGGGCGCGCGCGGCTTTTCCAGATGTTACAATCTGCCGGATGTTCACGGAATTTACAGAGAGGATACCTGTGACACTCCCGAGTGTTCCGAACCCGGTTGGTGTCGGCGCGGCACTGACCTTCAACCGCGATCCATTGGGCACCCTGTTGGCCTGGCGGCGCGAGTACGGCCCGCATTTTGTGGCGCAGATCGCGTCATCCAGGCTGCACGTTATCACGGATGCCGACGATCTGTACACTGTGCTGGTCGGGCGCGCGAAGGACTTCAACAAGCGCGACAGCGCCAAGGAGTCGCTGGGGCCGCTGTTGGGGCGCGGCCTGCTGCTCAGCGATGGGGACTTCTGGCGGCGGCAGCGGCGGCTGGCGCAGCCCGCCTTCCACCACAAGCGCATCGTGACGTATGCCACGCAGATGGTCGCGTACGCGGGCGATGTGGTCGCGCGCTGGCAGCCCGGCCAAACCTACGACATCGCCGACGAGATGACCGGCCTGACGCTGCGCATCGTGGCGCGCACCCTGTTCAATGTGGAAACGGGCGATGTGACCCATCGTGTCTCTGACGCGTTGGATGTTCTGCTGCCAACAGCGGCACGCCGCGCCCGGCTGCCCGTCCGGCTGCCGGTAGGCCGCCGCGTCACCGATTCGCTGGAAGCACTGGATGCACTGGTCTATGCCTTCATCGAGGAACGGCGGGCCGACCCGACCGACCGCGGCGACCTGCTGAGTATGTTGATGGCCGCCACCGACGAGGACGACGGCACCGGCATGACCGATCAGGCCCTGCGTGACGAGATCATGACGATCTTCCTGGCCGGGCATGAAACAACGGCCAGCGCGCTCGCCTGGACCTTCTACCTGCTCAGCCAACACCCGGAGGTCGAGGCGCGCCTGCTGGCCGAAGTGGATGCGGTCGGGCACCCCCCCACCTATGACGCTATCGCGGACCTGCCCACCACCCTGATGGTCGTCAAGGAGGCCCTCCGCCTGTACCCGCCCGCGTGGCTGTTCAGCCGCCAGGCCACCACGGATGTCGCCCTGAAGCGCGGCGTGGTCGCCGCGGGCGAGGGTGTGTGGATCTCGCCGTATGCCATCCACCGTGAGGCGGATGTCTTCCCCGATCCGGAGCGCTTCGACCCGGACCGGTTCACGCCGGAACGGGAAGCCGCGATCCCGCGCACGGCGTACATCCCGTTCAGCACGGGGCCGCGGGTCTGCATCGGCAACAGCTTCGCCCTGATGGAAGCCCAGCTCATCCTCGCCACGATCTTGCAGCGGGTCCGGCTGCGGCTGGCCCCCGGCGCGGCCGTCGAGCCGCTGGCGGATATCACACTGCGGCCTAAGGGTGACCTGCCGATGGTGGTCGAAGCGCGCTAAAGAGAAAACCGGGGGGCCTGTGGGCTCCCCGGTTGCGTGGTTGTCAGTTCAGGCGGTCCATCATCGTGTTGAAGCGCCGCAGCAGCAGAGCCAACAGCGCCACATGATAGACCACCGTGCCCGCCGCCCACAGCGCGGGCGGACCGTGCATGCCCGGCTCGATCAGCGACCAGTACAGCTTGACCGGCCAGTAGGTCGGCAGCAGCGCGAACAGATACTCCACAAAGCCAGGCCATGTGGCCGGGATGAAGTACGCCAGCATCGGGCCGACGAGGATCGGGCCGGTGCCTTTCATGATCGCGAAACCCTGCACTTTGTTCTCGCCGAAGCTGGCCAGAAACAGCGCGAACACCGGCGCTTCAAACGCGGCGAACAGCGCCACGATCAACAAGGTGCCCACCGGGATCTGTGCCAGGTTGGCCAACGGGAACGTGATCAGGGTCATCGCCGCACCGATCAGCATGGGGATGGCCAGCCGGTAGGTCAGGTAGCTGGTGAGCGGCATAGGCGTGATGCGCAGCGCGAGCAGCGTGCGGTCGTCGCGCTCGTCGAGCATCAAAAAGCCGATCACAATGCCGAACAGCACCGGCGTGAACAACACCAGGAAGTACCCGCCCACAATCGGTGCCATGTAAGGCGTCAGGTCAAAGGCGAGCTCCTCCTGAATGAGGGTGATCAGCGGCGGCATCGCCAGCCGCAGCATCAGCGCGATGAGCAGCGGCATGATGACCATCCAGTTCAGCAGCGAGTCGCGCCCGATATTCTTGATGTCAAACGGCCCGATCTTTCTGAGCACCTGGAATGCATTCATCCCTCAGCTTCCTTCCACTATGAACGTCTTGAACGTGCGGCGGCTGAGCACATACCCCACCCCGATGCCGATCACCGCGAGGGCGATGGCCGCCACCGACTGCCACACCGGCACTGGGAAGGTTTCCAGCGGGGCAAAGGCCCACTGCAGCAGCACCATCGCGCCGCCGGTGGGCACCAGCAGCAGCGGCGGGAAGTTCACCAGCCCCGACAGATGCAGAAACGGTGCCAGCAGCAGCATCGCGATGGGTGCCGATGGCAGCAGGAACTCGTTGATCGAGTCGAAGCGGGCGATCACGATGAAGCCCAGCAGCACATTGACCAGCGACGTGATCAACATGCCGAGCAGCAGCAGCCCGATGTTCATCCCCGCAAAGCCGACGCGCCAGACGTAAGTCAGCAGCACGACGGCCACCTGCTCGATCATCGCCAGGAAGGTCAGCGAGACCAGCTTGGCGCCCAGGTATTCATCCACCCGCAGCGGGCTGACCACCAGCGCCTGCAGCACGCCCTCGCTCTTTTCAAACAGGACCAGGCCCGCGATAAAGTAGAACGTCGTGATCATCAGGCCCATCAGCACGAGGCCGGGCAGCACGCCCGGATAGACCGCCGGGTTGACCTGATGCAGTACCACAATGAAGATCACCGCCACGAATGCCCCTGCATAGTAGAAGCCCTGCCGCCACTGCTGCAGCACATCCAGGCGAATGGTCGATAGCAGCCTGGTCATCCTAACTCCCGTCCCGTCACTTCAATGAACACGTTTTCCAGCGTTGTCTCCTGCGTGTGGATCGTCTCCACGTTCTCGCGGCGGATCAGCTCGATGAAGGTGTTGTTCTCACCGAGGCCATCCAACGGGAAGGTCTGTGCGGCCAGGCTGCCGTTCTGGTGGAATTCCACCTGCACCTGCCGCTTGCCGTGCCGCAGCTTGAGATCGCGCGGGGCGTCTATCGTCGGGATCTCGCCATCGACGATAAACGCGACGCGGTCGGCCAGCCGGTCAGCGACCTGCATGTTGTGCGTCGTCAGGAAGATGGTGCGCCCTTCGGCCTGCAGCCGCTCCACGATGGCCATCACCTTGCGCGCGTTGACCGGGTCGAGGCCCGCGGTCGGCTCATCCAGGAAGATCAGCTCCGGTTTGTGCAGCAGGGACCGCGCCACCGTCAGGCGGACGCGCATGCCCTTGCTGTACTGCCCGACAGGCGTATCGCCGTCGTCGGCCAGCCCGACCAGCTCCAACAGGCGCATCGGGTCTTCCACCTCGCCGCTGTACAGGCTGCGGAAGTAGTTCAGGTTCTCCAGCCCGGTCAGCTTGAGGTAGTGGTTGGGCACCTCAAAGCTCACCCCGATGTGTTCGTAATAGTCCGGCCCCCAATCGTTGACTTCCTTGCCCTTCACCCGGACCGTGCCCTGATAGCTGCTCAGCAGCCCGATCAGGATCTTCTGCGTGGTGGACTTGCCCGCGCCGCTCGGCCCCAAAAAGCCGAGCACCTCCCCCTGTGCGATCTCAAAGGTGATCCCCTTGAGCGCGGGCTTGGTCGCACCGGGATATGTGAATACCAGATCCTTTACCTCAATCATCTCTCTGCCTTTCATCTGACAACATGTCACCCCGAGAATCCGGGGCTGCGGCGCTGTCACCTGCGTGATACCGCCGCAGCCGGGGATCGTCCTAACCGGCCACGCGCTCGATCACGGCGATGGCGTTCCCGATGCCATCCTCCGCGCGAATCTGCTCCCCGAGGGCCTCAGCGCGTTCGCACATCGCCTGATCGCTCACCATCTGCGTGAGCGCAGCCGTCAGGCTATCGGTGGTCAGATGCTTGCGCTTGACGGTCTGCGGCCCCACCCCGAGCTCGGTCACACGTTTGCCCCAGAACGGCTGATCGCCGAAGTAGCTGATGATAAAGGTCGGTTTGCCCGCACGCAGGCCCGCCGCTGTGGTCCCGGCCCCCCCATGATGGACCACGCCCGCCATCCGCGGGAACAGCCACGCATGCGGCGCGGCGTCGATCAGAAAGGTACGCTCGCCCGCATCGCCGGCCAGCAGGCCGCCCCACCCCTTCGCCAGGATGGCGCGCACCCCGGCCCGCTCGATGGCGTCCAGCACCATGCGGGTGGTCTCTTCGGGGTTCTCACCTGAGAGGCTGCCAAACCCGATGTACACCGGCGGGTCGCCCCCTTCGATGAAGGCCACTAGGTCCGTGGGCGGCTGCCAGTCATCGCGCGCATCCAGGAACCAGTACCCCGGAATGTGCGCGTGAGCGGGCCAGTCATCCGGCTTGGGCACCACGCTCGGGCTGATGGGGAAGAAGCTGTGCACGGGCTGCCCATCGCGCGTCTGCGTCTCA
>JAADYX010000356.1 GCA_010092885.1 Chloroflexota bacterium
GCTACCTCTACGATGTGATCGATGTGCCGGGCAGCGATGAGCCCGACGCCAGCCTGCGGCCCAACCAGCTGTTTGCCGTTTCCCTGCCGGACAGCCCCCTGACGCCCGCGCAGTGCCGCGCTGTGGTGGATGTCTGCGCAGAGCATCTGCTCACACCGCGGGGGCTGCGCACGCTCGCCCCGGATGACGCGAACTACGAGCCGCAGTACGGGGGCACTCGCCTTGAGCGCGACGGAGCGTACCATCAGGGCACGGTGTGGAGCTGGCTGATCGGGCCCTTTGCCAGCGCACACCTGCGCGTCTACGAGGACAAAGCGGCTGCGCGCGCCACCATCGAACCGCTGTTTGACCATCTGTACGAGGGCGGGCTCGGGCAGGTCAGCGAGATCTTCGATGCGGACGCGCCGTACACCGCCCGCGGCTGCTTTGCACAGGCCTGGGGCGTCTCGGAGATTCTGCGTGTCTGGTGGCAGACTAACGCCTGATCACCCGGTATACTCCCGGTGAAACGAACGGGGTCATCGGGAGTGCCTTCTATGTCGCTCAGCCCGCGCTGGCGCAAAGTCATCCGCGATCTGTGGTTCAACCGCGCCCGGACCGCGCTGGTGGTTGTCTCCATTGCTGTCGGCGTGTTCGCCGTCGGCGCGATCCTCTCCGCGCGGCATGTCATGCAGGTCGATCTGCTGGATGCCTTCGCCGCGACCAATCCACCGCACGCTGAACTCGGCGGGCGCTTCGACGAAGAGACGCTCAACGCGGTGCGCTATATCCGCGGCGTGGACACCGCCGAACTGCGCACGGACTTCTACGTGGACCTATACACCGGCTCCGGCGGCCCGGTCGCTATGGAGCTGGTCGTCATCCCGGATTTTCTGGGCGACCAGATCGGCATTGTGAACCCGCAGCAGGGCGAATGGCCGCCCCGCCGCCGGGATGTGCTCATTGAGCGGTCGTCGCTGGCCTTTGCCGGTGTTGCCCCCGGTGACACCATCACGGTTGAGGATCGCAGCGGCGTGACCTACACGCTGAACGTGGTTGGCACCGCGCACGATATGGATCGTGTCGCCGCTGAGTTCGACAGCCGGGCCACCGGCTACATCTCCCTGGAGACGATGCGCTGGATGGGCGTGGATCGCTTCGATGAGCTGCACCTGCGCTTTACCGGCAGCAACCTGGACAAAGAACACAACCGCCTCATCGCGGAGCGGGTGCGCGACCAACTCGTGCTTGACGGGGTGAACGTCTCCTCGCTCCGGGTCAACAACCCCAATGAGCATACCGCTACGGAAACGGTCGATGCGCTGCTGGTTGTGCTCGGGTCGCTGGGCAGCATGGCCCTCCTGCTCAGCGGTGCGCTGGTCGTGAACACCATCACGGCGATCCTCGCCCAACACAAACGCCAGATCGGCATCATGAAGGCGGTGGGGGCGCGCGCGCATCAGGTGGTGGGGATGTACGTGGTTGTGGTGGCCTGCTTCGGGATTCTGTCGCTGTTTGTGGCGCTGCCCACCGGCGCTCTCGGGTCGCTGCTCATCACCAACTACGCCGCCAGCCGTGTCAACTTTGACCTGATCAGCCCGCCGCTGCCGCTGCGGGTGGTGGCGGTGCAGGCCGCCGTCGCCGTGATCGTGCCCACCATCGCCGCGATGGTCCCTGTGTTCAGCGGGACAGCGGTCACCGTGCGCGAGGCCATCAGTGACTATGGCCTGGGCGGCGGTGCCCATCCCGCCTGGATCGACCGCCTGGCAGAGCGCGTCCGCATGCTGCCGCGGCCCTTTCTGCTGAGCCTGCGCAACACCTTCCGGCGCAAGGCCCGCCTCGCTCTGACGCTCGTTACCCTGACTCTGGCCGGTGCGATCTTCATCTCCGTGTTTTCCGTGCAGGAGTCGCTGGAGCTCACCCTTGAGGACGCGCTGGGCTATTACGGCTTCGATGCGCAGGTTACCCTCGGTGGGGCCTTCCGGGCGGAACGCATCGAGCGGGAGGCCCTGCGTGTGCCGGGCGTCCTCGCGGTGGAAAGCTGGCGCACGGCGGGCGGCTACCGGATCCGGCCTGGCGGGCAGGAGGGCGACTACCTTTCGCTGATCGGGGTGCCCGCCGAGACGCGCATGCTCAACCCGATCATGGTCGAGGGGCGGTGGCTGCTCCCCGCTGACGAGGCCGCCATCGTCGTGAACACGGACTTCCTCAAAAATGAGCCGGACGTCGGTCTGGGCGACGAGGTGATGCTGGAGATCGGCGGGCGCGAATCGCGCTTCACGGTGGTCGGCGTGGCACAGGCGATCCTCACCGGCCCGAGTGCATACATCAACTACCCACATCTGGCTGAGGTGCTGCGGGGCATCGGGCGCGTGGATCGCATCCTGGTCGCGGCGGAGGGGGAGACCGCTCATGAGCGCATCGCGCTGGCCGATCTGTTGGAAGAACGGCTGCGCCGCCTTGGCATCACAGGCGCGGCGGGCAGCACCACGGATGCCGACCGGCAGGAGATCGAATACCAGTTCGACATCCTGATTGTGTTCATGTTTATCATGGCCGCCATCCTGACCATTGTGGGCGGCCTGGGCCTGGCCGGAACGATCGGCATCAACGTGCTGGAACGCACGCGCGAGATCGGCGTGATGCGTGCCGTCGGCGCATCCGATGGGGCGATCCGCTTCATCGTCATGATGGAGGCGATCATTATCGGTGCAATTGCCTGGGTTGTGGGCGTGGTCGTCGCCCTGCCGATGAGCCGGTGGCTCAGCGATACGATTGGCATCACCTTCCTCGATGATCCGCTCAGCTACACCTTCTCATTGGGTGGTGTGTTCGTCTGGCTGGGGCTTACGGCGCTGTTGGCCTGTGTGGCCAGCTATGTGCCCGCGCGCCGCGCGTCACGCCTCAGCGTGCGGGAAGTCATCGCTTACGAGTAGCCGCGTTGATCCGGCCCGCAGCGCGGCCTACAATCTGCTCATAACACACCACATGAAAGGACTCATGCATGGCCAACGAACTCCTCCAGCCGGGCACACCCGCCCCTGACTTTGAACTGCCCGTGGGGCCCGGTGAAACCGTCAAACTCAGTGACTACCGCGGCCAGCCTGTTGTGCTGGTCTTCTATCCGGCGGACTGGTCGTCCGTCTGCTCCGATCAGGTGTCACTGTACAACAACATGCTCGATATGTTCGCAGAGCACGATGCGCAGCTGCTCGGCATCTCCGTGGATAACTTCTTCAGCCATCAGGCGTTTGCTGAGGACCGCGGCCTGGAGTTTCCGCTGCTGGCCGACTTCGAGCCGAAGGGCGAGGTCAGCCGCAAGTACGGTGCCTACAACACGGATTACGGCCAGTCGCAGCGCGCCCTCTTCGTCATCGACAGCGACGGCGTCATCCGCTGGAGCTACCTCTCCCCCATGGGGGAGAATCCTGGCGCGGATGGCATCCTGAACGCACTCGACGACCTGGACGAGAGCTGATGCCCCGCCTGACGCTCCCGGTTGACCCGGCTCGTGACCACACCCGCGGGCCGGATGATGCGCCCGTGACCCTGCTGGAATACGGCGACTTCGAGTGCCCGCACTGCAAGGCCGCCGCCCCGATCATCCAGGACGTGCTGGCTGAACTGGGTGACGAGGTTCGCTTTGTCTACCGGCACTTTCCGCTGACGCGCACGCATCCCAACGCGATGCAGGCCGCTGTCGCCGCGGAGGCCGCGGGCGCACAGGGCATGTTCTGGGAAATGCATGACATGCTCTTTGACAACCAGGATGATCTCTCGGTTGAGGCGCTCAAGGGGTATGGTGAGAAAATCGGCATCCCTGATATGGACCGCTACCGGGCCGCGCTCGAAGACGGCCACCACCTTGACAAGATCGAGGAGGACTTCCGCACGGGCACCATGAGCGGGGTCAACGGCACGCCGACGCTGTACATCAATGGTGAGCGCTTCCAGGTCAGTTGGGACAAGGCCGATCTGCTGGGCGCGCTGCAAGAGGCCGCTGGCTAGCGCTCCCCCCGCCGGATGCGGCGCACCGCGTGCTTGCGCCGCGCGCGCCCCGGCGCACTGCTGAAATCCACATCCGCGCTGGCCAGCTCGCGCTCGCTGATCTTGATCAGCCGGACGGGCCGCCGGCGCGAGATGTTCATCAACAGGCCGACGGCGGTCAGCACAACCACCAGGCTGGATCCGCCGAAGCTGATGAACGGCAGCGTGATCCCGGTGAAGGGCACCAGGGCGGTGATCACCGCCACGTTCAGCCCAGCCTCAAACGCGATCCACGCCCCGATGCCCACCGCCAGAATGGCACCGAAGAAGTCCGGTGCTTCCCGGCTGATCACAAGTGCGCGCCAGACCAACAGGCCGTAGAGCAGCAGCACGAACAGGCAGCCGAACAGGCCCAGCTCC
>JAADYX010000357.1 GCA_010092885.1 Chloroflexota bacterium
GACATGCCGCAAATGGATGGGATCGAGCTGTGCCACCGCATCAAAAGCCAGCCCGAACTGCGTGACATCCCCGTGATCTTTATCTCCGCGCTCGACAGCACCAGCGACAAGGTGCGGGCCTTTGAGGCGGGCGGCTCCGACTACATCACCAAACCCTTCCAGGCCGATGAGGTCTTCGTCCGTGTGAAGAACCAGATCGCCGCGTACCGCTACCAGGAACACGCCCGGACTCTGGCCGCCTACGAAGAACGCCAGCGCATCGCGCGGGACCTGCATGACTCGGTCAACCAGATTCTGTTTTCCACGGGCATCGTGGCGCAGACCCTGCTGCTGGAGCTCGACCAGATGCCGCCGCAGGCGGTGCGCGCCCAGGTGCACCGCATCAACGACCTGACGCAGGATGCCCTGATGGAGATGCGCGCCCTGCTGCTGGAGCTGACCCCCGAACGCATCAAGGATGTGCCCCTCTACCAGCTGATCGTGCAGTTGGCGCGGCGGCTGGCGCAGCGCGCGGATATCGCGGTGAATACCTTCGTGGACGAGGTGGACCCACCCCTGACCGTCAAGCAGGCCCTGTATCGCATCACGCAGGAGGCGCTGGGCAATGCCATCAAGCATGCCGGCCCCGCTGAGATCAACCTCTCGCTGAAGCGCTGGCGGCGCGGAGTTCAGCTGATGGTGCAGGACGACGGCGTGGGTTTTGTGCCCGGCGAGTTCGCCGCGGACCAGTTCGGGCTGCGCAATATGACCTCGCGCGCGGCTGAGATCGGCGCAACGTTTACCATCGACAGTGCCCCGGACGAAGGCACATTAGTACTCGTGCAGTGGGAGGGACCGGCATGACCATCCGTGTGATGATTGTAGATGACCACCAGGTGGTGCGGGAGGGGCTGTCCAGTTTTCTGCGGGCTGTGGCCGATCTGGAGCTGGTGGCCGTCGCCCCCAGCGGGCAGGAGGCCCTGCGGGTCGGTGTGCAGTCACGCCCGGATGTGGTCCTGATGGATATCGTCATGCCCGATCAGGACGGCATCGTGACGGCAGAGCAGCTGTTGGACCACCTGCCGGATGTGAAGATCATTATGCTCTCCAGCTTCGGCGAAGAGCACCGCATCCAGGCCGCGTTTGAAAGCGGTGCGGTCGGCTACCTGCTGAAGGATGCCACCATCCAGGAGATGGAAGCCGCCATCCGTGCGGCCATGCAGGGCCAGAAGCCCGTCTCCCCCCAGGTCACGCAGACTCTGCTCGAAGCGCGCGACAAGCCCGCCTTCAACCTAAAGGACCGCGAGCTTGAGGTGCTGCGCCTGCTGGCCGAGGGCAAGACCAACCGCAGCATCGCGTATGAACTGTCGCTCAGTGTATCGACCATCAAGTTCCATGTGAGCAACATCCTGGTAGAACTCAACGCGGAAAGCCGCACCGAGGCCGTCGCCATCGCACTCCAGCACGACCTGATTGATATGGGATAGCACCATGCAACCGTTACTCGACCGGATCTTCATGCAATCCAGCGAACGGCTCACCGCCGGGCAGCAGGCCCGGGTTCTGCAGGGGGTACTGCTTACCGCCCTGGCCGTTGAACTGGCCCTTGCGGCCTGGGTGCTCTATCTACAGCCCGCGCCCGGCCTGCCGGAAATCCTGCCTGTGCTCGTCCTGCTGAGCACCCCCCTCCTGCTGATGCGCAGTACCAACGCGCACGGCGTGGCCAGCGCACTCTTCCTGATCATCAGCACGGCGGCGACCATCGCCTGGGCGCTGACCACCGGCCTGAGCACGCCGCTGCTGCTCGGGCTGCTGTTCGTGCAGTGCGCGGCGGTGCTGTACACGCCCGCGCTGGCCGCGGCCCTGCTGGCGATCTACACGGTGGGGCTGGCCTTCGTGCTGCCGCTGAACTTTCTGCTGTCATTTGTGCTCTCGGGCGGGGCGCTCCTGGTCGCCACGACGCATATCGTCAACCCGTGGCAGCTGGCCGAGCGCGCCCGTCAGCTGCAGGAGGCTAAAGAGCGGGCCGAGGCCGCCAACCGTGCCAAGAGCATCTTTTTGGCCAACATGAGCCACGAGCTGCGCACCCCGCTGAACGCCGTGCTCGGCTTTGCGCAGATCATCGAGCGCGACGCCGACCTGAGCCCCACCAACCGCGAACACCTCATTGCGATCCGGCGCGGCGGTGAGCACCTGCTGGCCCTGATCGAGGATGTGCTGGAGATCTCCAAGATCGAGGCCGGGCAGCTCTCGCTTGATGAGTCCGATATCGACATCCACCTGCTGCTGGAAACCATCACCGAGATGTTCAGGATCCGGGCGGAGGCCAAGGGGTTGACGCTGCACGTGCAGCTGCCGAGCAACATGCCGCGCTACATCCGCACGGACGAGCGCAAACTGCGGCAGGTGCTGATCAACCTGTTGGGCAATGCGGTCAAGTTCACCAATGAGGGCCGCATCGACCTGACCGTGGCCTACGCCAACAACGACTCCGTGCCCCGGCTGCGTTTCACCGTGCGTGATACCGGCATTGGCATCGCGCCGGAGGAGCAGGCTGAGATCTTCGAGCCGTTCACGCAGACCGCCTACGCGCAGAAGCTGCAGGAAGGCACCGGCCTCGGCCTGACGATCAGCCGCCAGTACATCGTCCTGATGGGCGGCTCGATCCACCTCAACAGCGAGCCGGGTGTGGGCACCACCTTCGTGTTTGATGTGGCCATCAAGCCGACCAACCCGGAGCTGGCGCGGCAGCTTGTCGGGCGGTCACGGCGTGTGGCGCAGGTCAGCAGCGCTAACGGTCAGGTGAGGGTGCTGCTGGCTGAAGACGAGGAGGACAACCGCCGCTTTCTGCGGCAGGCCCTGACCCACTTCGGGTTTGCGGTGCAGGAGGCCTGTGACGGGCGGGAAGCCGTCACGCTGGCAGCAGAATGGCAGCCGCACATCATCCTGATGGACATCCGCATGCCGGTGCTCAACGGGATGGAAGCCGCCCGGCAGATCCGCAGCTCACAGCCGGATGTGCCCATCATCGCGGTGACAGCCAGCGCCTTCA
>JAADYX010000358.1 GCA_010092885.1 Chloroflexota bacterium
GACATCGTAGACGCCCACATCGCGCGCATTGAAGCTGTCAACCCGGCGATCAACGCTGTTGTCACCCCCCTGTTTGACCAGGCACGCCAGCAGGCTGCCGCGCTGACCGGCCAGCTGCAAACGTTTGCACCCGCGGACCTGCCGCCGCTGTTCGGCGTGCCGGTGACCGTCAAGGACGCACTGGCCATGCGCGGCGTGCGCCACACCGCCGGCTATTGGCCCTTCCGCGACCACATCGGCGAAGAGGACGCCGCCGCCGTGACCCGCTTCAAGCAGGCGGGGGCGATCATCCTTGGGCGGACCAACTGCCCGGACCTGAGCATGTCCGTCGAGACGGAGAACCCCATCTTCGGGCTGACGCGCAACCCGCGCCGGCTCGACCGGACTGTGGGCGGCAGTTCCGGCGGGGAGGCCGCGATCATCGCAGCGGGCGGATCGCCGCTGGGCCTTGGCTCCGATGTGGCGGGCAGCGTGCGCCTCCCCGCCGCGATGTGCGGCATCGTCGCGCTGAAGCCGAGCGCGGGCCGCATCCCAACAGCCGGGCATATTCCGCAGACCACGCCCTCCATCGAAGGGTGGAACACCGTCGGCCCGATGGCCCGCCGCATCGCCGATCTGTGGTTGGCACTGAGCGTGCTCTCCGAGACGCCGGTCACACCGCTGGAGGCGGTCTCGCTGGAGAGCCGGCGCGTGCTCGTGCCGCGCGGGCTGTGGTTCATGCCCGCCGCGCCCATCATGATGGAGACCGCGCGCCGCGCCGCCGGTGCCCTGGCGGATGCCGGGCTGGACGTGCAGCAGGGAGCGCGCGTGCCGCTGCCCAAAGCCCTGCTGGAATACATCGTGCTGCTCAGTGAGGGCGGCGTGCGCATCCTCCACGAGCAGTTCCGGCAGATTGAAAAGGTCTCGGAGGGGGTGCAGGCCAACCTGCGCGCGGTGAACGTCTTCACCGGGCTGGGTTCGGCATTGGGCTTCGGCGACTTCGACCAGCTGACCGCTCATCGCGAGGCGATCCTCTCAGCGATGGGGCCCGGCGGCCTGATCATCTGGCCGGTGTATCCGCGGCAGGTGCCCCGCCACGGCTTCGCCAAGAGCCTCTACGGTTCGCCAGCATATACCTCGGTGTTCAACGGATTGGGCTTCCCGTCGGTGAGCATCCCGGTCGGGTGGGACGATGACGATATGCCGCTGAGCGTCCAGGTGGTCGCCCGCCCCGGCGAGGACGAGACCGCGCTGGCCGCCGCCGCCATCCTGGAGAAGACGTTCGGCGGGGGCCGGCTGGTGACGGATGTGCCCGCCTGAACGCCTCCGCAAAAAGCAAAAAACCGCCCGCGGTACGGCTGACCGCGGGCGGTTGGAGTCTCCGGTTTAGTGCAGCACGATGGCGTTATACACCGGCAGCAGTGTGGCCATCATGCGGGCGATCTCCGTGCCGACGTCCTCGCCCAACTCAATGGCCTGCTCACGCGGCATGCGAGCCAGCAGGTAGATCGTCGTGTCCTCGTCCTCTTCAGCCACCTGCGCGATGCGCTCATCGAGGGACATCTCCGCGGACTGCACCGGGTCCCACAGTTCGGCGTTTTCCGCCAGCGCATCCATGTAGGTGGCGCGGTCATCTTCCAGCGTCTCCACCGCGATCAGCCGTGCACCGTATTCGTCCTCGGCATTGAGGATCGCCTGGCGGACACGTTCGCTGTTGCGGATGGCGCGCACTGTCCGCTGACCGGCCGGGTCCATGGCCAGCCCGTAATAGACGCGCTCCTCATTCACCTCCAGGTGGAAGTAGATGTGCGCGTCGTCGCTGGGCGCGATCATGGCCGCCGGAGTGTAGGGGATGGCCCAGGAAGAAAAGATAGTGCTCGATTCAAAAGAGAGCTCTCGGGCCACGTACCCCGGCAGATTTTCCCGCCGTCGCCAGGAGGTGCCGCGGATCGACATGCTGAAGTCGTCCTCGTCCAGCCCCTCAAAGGCATCACCATGGCCGCGTAGGGCGCGCTCTTTTTCCCGGCGGCGCTGCTTGGCTTCTTCTTCGTACTGCCAGGTGATGTTACGGAAGATGCGCCGTTGGAGCGTGACGGATGTTTCCAGGCGTTCGCCCGTGTCCAGATAGCGCAGGATCATCTCGTCAGACCGGCGATCGATGTCGATCACGCGGTACTCGCCCAGGCGGTTTTCGTAGATCTCTCCGACTTCAAACATAGACCTTCCCTCTCTCACAAGCCGTAAGTGTACTATATACACTACCACACCCCCGTAAATATCGCATAAATGGCCCCTTTTATGTTGACTCCCTGGCGCGCATCGGGTAATATCCCAGTGTTGTGAGCGCAGTACCTCACAGCGATGGTTTGGCGTCACACGGTGATGCAAAAACCAGTGTAGGCCGATGTAGCTCAATTGGCAGAGCAACGCTCTTGTAAAGCGTAGGTTATGGGTTCGAGTCCCATCATCGGCTCTGGGCAGAACAACACACGCCCAACCTTTTGTGGGTCCGTGTCCCGAGCGGCAAAGGGGGCTGACTGTAAATCAGCTGGCTATGGCCTTCGCAGGTTCGAGTCCTGCCGGGCCCACTGCACGAGAGGGGATGTAGCTCAGCGGGAGAGCACTGCCTTTGCACGGCAGGGGCCGTGGGTTCGAATCCCACCATCTCCATTGGGCTCCGGCCCTACAATCGAAGTGTGTTTGTCCTTATGCCCACGTAGCTCAGTCGGTAGAGCACACCCTTGGTAAGGGTGAGGTCACGGGTTCAAGTCCCGTCGTGGGCTCCATTCATTTAGATTGAGGAGGGTTGATATGGGTAAGGAAGTATTCGAGCGCGGCAAGCCCCACGTGAACATCGGCACCATCGGCCACGTGGACCATGGCAAGACCACCCTGACGGCGGCCATTACAAAGGCCCTCTCGCTGAAGGGGTATGCGGACTTTTCCGCTTTTGAGGCGATTGACAACGCGCCGGAAGAGAAGGCCCGTGGTATTACCATCGCCATCAGCCATGTGGAGTACGAGACCGATGAGCGGCACTATGCCCACGTGGACTGCCCCGGTCACCGTGACTACATCAAGAACATGATCACCGGTGCGGCCCAAATGGACGGCGCGATCCTGGTCGTCAGTGCGCCGGATGGCCCGATGCCGCAGACCCGCGAGCACGTGCTGCTCGCCCGTCAGGTAGATGTGCCCGCGATGGTCGTCTTCCTGAACAAGACCGACATGATGGATGACCCCGAGCTGCTGGAGCTCGTCGAGCTGGAGCTGCGCGAACTGCTCGACAGCTACGACTTCCCGGGTGACGAGACCCCGATCGTGATGGGCTCCGCGCTGGCTGCGCTGGAAGCCTCCGACGATCCGAGTGACCCGGCCTACGAGCCCATCTACGAGCTGATGGACACCGTCGACAGCTACATCCCGACCCCGCTGCGCGATCTCGACCGCCCCTTCCTGATGCCGGTTGAGGACGTGTTCAGCATTAAGGGCCGCGGTACCGTGGTGACCGGGCGTGTTGAGCGCGGCATCGTGCAGAAGGGTGACGAGATTGAGATCATCGGC
>JAADYX010000359.1 GCA_010092885.1 Chloroflexota bacterium
CCGCCTTGCACGGTCGCTGCGCGCGCGGGTGCCGGTCCGCTGACGGGGGGGACGCTCGGGCCTGGGCTGAGTTCAGCCGCCCGGGCCGCCCGTGAGGAGGGCGGCGGCGGTGGCGCGGGCGGAGCACGGCTGGCGGGCTGCGGGTGCTGCTGATCGGGGCGCTTGTAGCCGCGCGGCACGGTCTCATCGATGGGCGTTTCCGGCGGTTCGCGGAAGGCGCTGGGGGCGGCGTTGGTCGGGTCCGGGTCGTCATTGGGGACGTGGCGGGGCAGCGGCATGCCGGATTCATCCACGCGCACCCCGGAGGGCGGCTCGGCATCGGTCACGTCGGGGCCGGGTGTCTGCGCGCCGGTGCTGTCCTCCCAGCCCGCCTCGGAAGGCTGGATGTTGAAGGGCAGATCATCCTCGTCGGGTTCAGCCGGGGCCTGCGGCTGCTGCGGCACCGGGTCGGTCGGATGCAGGAAGGCGGGCGGCTGGCGGCTGGCCTGCGGTTTGTCCTCCTTTATAGGAGCATCGTCCTCAGCCGGCTGGCGCGGGTAGGCGGGCTCCATCGGGATGGTGGGCGGTTCGTCGTCGTCGGCCTCCATGGCCGTGCTTTCCGCATCCCAGCGGCCCAGCGCACGGCGCAGTTCCTCAGCGTCGATGCCCTTGGGCGGCGTGTGCCCCCCCGTGGGCGTGTCGCCCTCTTTGATGGGCGGCTCATCGATGCCGGGCAGCCCGGCCTCTTCCTGCGCCCTCAGCAGCCGGTCAAGGCGGTCGTCGCGTTCCTCGTTATCGTGATTGTCCACGGGTAATGCGCCTTCAATACGATTGTGTTACATATGGTGTCTACTATAGCATGTTCCTGGGCAAAAGCTACCCGGGGGCGGCCCAAGACGGAGGCATTTCACGTTTGTGGGTGACATCGGGGCGAGAAGGCCCATCCTGCGCACAGGGCCCCCCATAAGTTGAAGGCCCCGGTGCGGCGCGGTATACTGCGTCCTGCTGTGGTGCTCAGCACCATATGCTCAATTGTATACACCCGGTTTCGCCGATGACCGCCGGTGGACGATGGCCATGCCGTCGTTGTAAATCCTGCCGAGGGGGGACAGACTGACTGCGCAGCGGCCCACGCTGCCTGATGCAGACCTGCACCCATATGGCGGTGGAGGTTTTTTTTGCTTGACCGGGACCATGGACAAAGGGAGGCGTCAGTTTGCCGCTAACACGCCAGAAAAAGGAAGAACTGGTTGAGGAGTACCGCCAGCTTCTGCGTGACAGTGGGGCCGTGTTTTTCGCGGAGTACAGCGGTTTAGACAACCGCACACTGACCAACCTGCGCAATGTGATCCGTGATGCGGGGGGCCGCTACAAGATCGTCAAGCTCACCCTCATGCGCATCGCCCTTGATGCCGAAGAGATGCCCATCCCGGAGATGATGAGCGGTGTACCGCTCGCGCTCATCTTCACCCTGGACAACATCCCGGATGTGGCCAAGGCGCTCAACGAATTCGCGGAAGCGCACGAACGGGTCACCGTGCGCGGTGGCATCATGGGGCCGAGTGAGCTCAGCGCCGAGGACGTGGAAGCCCTTGAGGATATGCCCACGCTCGACGACATCCGGGCACAGATTCTCGGTATGCTCACGGCAACGCAGGTTCAGCTTGTTACTCTGCTCGAAACGCCCCAGCGCGACCTGGTCGGTGTCCTGCAGGCGGGCACCACAAGCGTACTCAACGTCATTCAGGCCTACATTACCAAACAAGAACAGGAGAACGCCGCGTAGCGTTCAGCACAACAAGGAGACTATCTCATGGCAGATCTTGATAAGCTCGTAGAAGAACTCAGCAACCTCACGCTGATCGAGGCGGCGGAACTCAAGTCGCGGCTGGAAGAAGAGTGGGGTGTTGAAGCCGCCGTCGGCGGGGGTATGATGATGCCCATGGGCGCGATGCCCGGCATGGCGGGCGGCGAGGCCGCCGCTGAAGAGGAAGAGGAAAAGGACGAGTTCGATGTCGTCCTGACCGACTTCGGTGCACAGAAGATCCAGGTCATCAAGGCCGTGCGCGCGCTGACCGACCTCGGCCTCAAGGAGGCTAAGGAAGTCGTCGAGGGCGCACCCAGCAACATCATGGAGGCCGTTCCGAAGGAAGTGGCCGAGGATGCCAAGGCCAAGCTGGAAGAAGCTGGCGCAACCGTCGAACTGAAGTAAGTCCCTCACCCTGACGGGGCCGCCGCCGCGCGGCCCCTTTCGCCTTAGCGATGAAGACGGTGCACGAGAACTCCGCGGGCGGGCTGGTCTATCGCCAGACCGATGCAGGCGACATTGAGATCGTCATCTGCCGCCCTGCCGGGACGGAAAACTGGGTGCTGCCGAAGGGCTTCATCGAACCGGGCGAGTCCGCCGCGGAAGCGGCCCTGCGCGAGGTCCGCGAGGAAACCGGCCTCACCGCGCAGATCCTCGACCGCTTCCACCCGCCGGAAGAGTACTGGTACATCGCCAACAGGGAACGGGTGCACAAGACCGTCACCTACTTCCTGATGGTCTACCTGACCGGCACCACCTTCAACCACGACCACGAGATGGCCGCCGTGGAGTGGGTCTCCATTGATGAGGCCATCGACCGCCTCTCCTACAAGGGCCAGCGTGCGATCGCGCGCCAAACCCGCCGCCGTCTGCTCGACTCGACCTGAGCACAGCGACCTGCTATGGTCTGGGCACGCACACCAGTGGAAAGACCGCCCTCATGTGGATCAATGCGGTTTGCATCACCGCGATTATCGCTGCGGCCGTACTCAACGCTATCGTGTTCACACGGATGCAGCGCAGGCTGTATGCCAAAGGTCAGGCCAAGTACACGTCCGGGCGGATTTGGCCCCCCTACACCTACACGTTCCCGGGCCGGCGCACCTACACGCAGGAGGACGCGCCGCCGCAGCTGGCCGTCCCGATGGTGGTGCTCACCCTCTCTGCCGGATGCGCGCTGTACATGGTGCTGCGCGGTGTGGGCGTGCTGCCCTGATCGGGTAAAGATGAGTGACTGCCGGGCCGGGCGCGTTATAAAAAATCGCGCTCAATACCCCTTGCTTTAGCTAGGGGGATGTAGAGCGCGGCTATTGTATGCTACAATATGACTGCGTTGGGGCATCAACGCATACTGTCTCAGTCGAAAGAAGACCAGTGCGTAAAGCACGGCATTCGGCGTTAACGGCACAAGCCCCCGCCTGTAGGCGTGGGGAGTATGTCACAATGGGGCAAAAAGGCCACCATCGACACGCACCATGATCTACAAACCGCCTGACACCTACCGGGACCCGCACTTGCAGCCATTGGGTGCCGCTGAAGCCGATGCCCGACAAAGGCACAAGCATCGGATGACATACGCCGCAGGTACCCGCATCAGGTAATGCCGCATGCAGGAGCGAACCACACGTGACTGGATCAATGCCGGGCTGATTATCGCGGCGGTGGTGACCATCAGTTTGGTGGTGAGGCGCGCCGGGCTTTCCGGCATGGTCAGCGCCGCCCTGTGGATCCTGGCCTTCCTCGCGGTGCCCATCCTGGCGATCTACTGGTTGATCACCCGGGGCCACATCTATGTGCAAACCCGCTATGAGGACATCAGCGGTGAGGGGCTGCGCCCGATCGATGAGACGGCGGTCGCCCACCATGAGGCCCTGCGTGCGCTCGGCTTCCGGCGCTTCGGGGAGTACCGGATCACGCCGCCGCAGAAGCCCGCCTATACCGGCTTCACCCTCTTGGATGCCGGACACCGTGTGCAGGCCAATCTGCATACCCTAGGCGAGCAGACGTACATCCACTTCAGCACCATTTTCGGCGAGGATGCCGTGCTGGAGACCCTGCTGACGCCGGTGCCGCACGCCAGGACCATTGTGAACAACCCGCGGTACACACAGCATCTGCTTGAGGGGGTCTCCGTTGAGGCGGCCTACCAGCACCACCTCGCGAACCTGCCCGCCCACATCAAACGCCACGGCCCGATCCGGCAGCGGCCCACTGATTTCGCCGAGAACCTGCACTTCGGCGCAGCGCTCATGCGGCGCTACAGGGGCCCCACCCAGATGCTGCGCCACATCGACAGCCCTATGGCCGCCTATATCGGGAGCTGGCTTGCGCTGCTGCTCGGCGTCGCCGTGACCTTCGCGGATGTGGACCTGCTTGCCGCGCAGCTGCACCTGACCTGCGCCCAGGTGCGCACGCTTTACGGCGTGTTGTGGCCCACACTCTTCGCGCTGGCACCGCTGCCGTTTCCGCTGGCCCCGGCGGTGCGCAAGGTGATCTTCCGGGCGGCGATGCTCGGCTGCGCGGTGCTGGCCCTGCTGCCGGTTGGCCCTGTGGCGCAGCTGTTTGTGCCCATCGCGGCTGGCTTGGTGTTCTTCTACGGGGTCGTGGCGCTGGTTACCGAGCCCCTGGAACGGGCCCGCCAGCCCACAACGTGAAGCACTGGCCCACCACCGGATCGCCCGCCTGTGCGGCCAACCTGTCATGCGCTGTTCTGCGGTGCGTGCCACGCCTTTAGAACATTTGCGCGTGACCCCGTCATGCTGTAGACTGGTAGTCTATAAAGGAAGATTGTCGGTACGGCCAAGTGGGAGATAGAATGGCAGACGACGGGCGGTTAGCCTCTCTCGACAAGACACTAAAAGACCTGACAAAGCGCTTTGGCGATGGCGCGATCATGCGGTTGGGTGAAGCCACCCACATGAACGTCGAATCCATCCCGACCGGGTGCCTGTCATTGGATATTGCGCTGGGCGTGGGCGGCATCCCGCGCGGGCGCGTCACTGAAATCTACGGGCCGGAGTCGTCGGGTAAGACGACGGTCTGTTTGCATGCGATTGCCCAGGCGCAGGCCCTCGGCGGGATCTGTGCTTTCATCGATATGGAGCACGCGCTCGACCCGGTTTACTCCGAGCTGATCGGTGTGGACATCAACGAACTGTACATCAGCCAGCCGGATACCGGCGAGCAGGCGCTTGAGATCGCTGAGGCGCTGGTGCGCTCCGGCGCGATGGATATGATCGTGCTGGACTCGGTGGCGGCGTTGGTGCCGCGCGCTGAGATCGAGGGCGAGATGGGCGACAGCCATGTCGGCTTGCAGGCCCGGCTGATGAGCCAGGCGCTGCGCAAGCTCTCCGGGGCGATCAAGCAGAGCAACACCTCGATGGTGTTCACCAACCAGCTGCGCGAGAAGATCGGCGTGATGTTCGGCTCACCGGAGACAACCACCGGGGGCCGCGCGCTGAAGTTCTACGCCAGCGTACGCCTGGATATCCGGCGTATTCAGGCGATCAAAAAGAGCGGCGAGATCATCGGCAACCGGACGCGCGTGCGCGTGACCAAGAACAAGGTCGCGCCGCCCTTCCGTGAGGCCGAATTTGACATCATGTACGGCGAGGGCATCAGCTACACGGGTGACCTGCTGGATCTGGCCGTGGCACTCGAACTGATCGAAAAGCGCGGTTCATTTTACCGCTACAACGGCGACCTGCTCGGGCAGGGCCGTGAGAACACAAAGATCGAGCTGGCGGCCAACCCGGATAGCTGCGCCGCGCTGGACCAGGCCATCCGCGAGAATTACGGCCTGCCACCGCTGGTGTTCAGCCCGCTCGAAGAAGAATAAAACAACAACCGTGACGGCGGCGGTCCGCGAGGACCCGGCGCACTTCTGACAGGCAAATCGTGAATACGCTACCCCGGCCCGTGGTCGCTGCCCGGCAGAGGCCCCGCACCGGGTTATCGCAGGTCAGCAGCAGGGTGCGTCGTCACTAGGCTGCTGATTGTGCATTGGGATAGAACTCATGGCAGGGACGATCACCGCCCTGATTGTGCAAAAGCGAAACAAACAACGCGTCAACGTCTATCTGGATGATACATTCGCCTTCGGGCTGGCCCTTGATGAGGCGCTGCATCTGCGCCGGGGCCAGGTCCTCACAGACGAGGAGGTCGACCGTCTCAAGGCGCTGGATGCCGCTGCCCGCGCGCGGGAGGCGGCGCTCAATTATCTGTCTTACAGGCCGCGCAGCACGGCAGAAGTCCGTGACAACCTGCGCGGCAAGGATTTTCCAGACGAGGCG
>JAADYX010000360.1 GCA_010092885.1 Chloroflexota bacterium
CACCGTAGTAAAACTGCCCCACCAGGATGTTCTTCCAGCGGGCAAAAAAGTGCGCGATCTTCGGGGGCAGCAGCCGCCGGAACACGTTGGCGGCGGCATCCACGGAGGGCTGGGACACGATATACGTCGGGGAGCGCTGGAGCATGGTGACGTGCTCGGCGTCATCGGCCATCGCCGGGACGAGGGTCACGGCGGTCGCGCCGCTGCCGATCACCACCACGCGCTGGCCGCTGTAGTCGAGGTCCTCCGGCCACCGCTGCGGATGCACGATCCGCCCGGTGAAGCGCTCCGTGCCTTTGAAGTCCGGCGTGTAGCCCGCCTCGTAATCGTAGTAGCCGCAGCACATAAACAGGAAGTTGCACGTCAGGTCGCGGGTCTCGCCTGCGTGCTGCACGCTGACCGTCCAACGTGCCTGCTCGGAGGACCACGCCGCGGACTCGACCCAATGGTTAAAGCGGATGTGCTGGTCAATGCCGAACTCGGCGGCCGTATCGCGGATGTACTGGAGGATCGACGGGCCGCTGGTGATGGCCTGATCGCCGTGCCACGGTCGGAACGAGTAGCCGAGTGTGAAGATATCCGAATCCGAGCGGATACCGGGGTAGCGGAACAGATCCCAGGTGCCGCCGATGGCATCGCGGCCCTCTAGGATGGCGTAGGTTTTCTGGGGGGCGCGTTCCTGCAGATAATAGGCGGCGGCGATGCCGGAAAGCCCGGCTCCAACGATCAGGACATCGACGTGTTCGGCGGTCATAGGGGCCTCACAGGGTGCTGGCTGATGTGTGTTCTGCACCCTATGATACGCGAGACTCGTGGCACGATCCACAAGACACCCGGTCGATCTTTATCCGCCGTAGGGGAACCGCGTTTGGGGTAGGGGTGATGCCGCTGCGCCGGTCATGCTTGATGCGGTATTGGTCCACCACCCTGCGATTAACCCACCTTGTCGATCGCTCTGACCGCCGGGACCTCAGCATTTTCCGGCTCGGCCTCGACTTTCTCGACCGCTGTTTGACCCTGGGCACCTCACCCCCACCCTTGGCTTTGCCCTCATTTGCTCTAACATCTGTCCGGTAGGTAGATTATGCACAAGCCTACCCGCAACGGGGGCGGGCGTCAAGGGGTAGGGCACGCACCCCATGCAGATAGGCGCGCAGGCGGCGCTCCATCTCGTCCGGATAGGTGAAGCCCAGCGCATCCGCCACGGACTCAGCGACCTGCCGGTGCAGGTCCAGCAGGCGGAAGAGGGCCGCCCAGCTGGCCCCGGCATCCGCGCCGGTGTAGGTGCTTTCCAGCTGCTGCCACCAGTCCGCGCGGATGTGCTGCTTCAGCCCGCGGCCCACCACGCCGGGCGTGTACGTCCAGCCCTGTGTGCTGCCCGCATGCCATTCGAGCATGTGCCGCAGCAGCTTCTGCTTCATGACGTGGTCAAAGCTGTATTTGGCGGGCAGCAGCTCATCACGCCAGATGTTCTTGGCCACGTAGGTGGCCTCATGCAGAAAGGTCTCGACGGCCTCATGGTAGCGGGCTTCGGTCGGTGGGCGCAGCATATAGGCGCTGTAGGTGGGGTCGGGCAGCGTCAGGCCGCGCGCATCGTACAGCACCCGCCAGCCCATATCCAGCTCATCGCGCAGGGCGCAGCTTGCGGGCAGGTCGCGCAGCAGGCCGGTCTCCATCACGGTGAAGTCGATCTTGTGCGGCTCATATTGGTTGACGTAGGTGAAGCGTTCATAGCCGCAGACCCGCCGCAGCGGATCGCGGTAGAGCACGAGCACCCGCCCAAAGTGCTCCAGCCAGCCGCGATCGGTGAAGAAGGGCCGGACCGCTTCCACCCCGAGAACGATGTCATAGTCCGACAGCGGATCGAGCACGGCACCCGGGCGGGCACGGGTGCTGGTCAGCAGGGCAGCGTGCACCTGGTCGTGCGCGCGCGCCCACGCCGTGATGCGGTCAACAAGAGGATCGGACATGGTCATCAGCCTCTGGCATAGTCAGAACGAAACCACACGCCTAGGTCGGACACAACCAGTATAGTGGCAGCTGCCGGGCGGAGCAAAGCAGCCACTATACTGGGCTTTTCTCCCCCACACAGATTTTGACCGCGCCGACTCCGACCCGGTAACATGGTCGGGTCATGTCACTTAAGAAGCTGCTGCCTGATGCCGTCCTGGTTGTGGTGCTGCTCGTTGTGCCGCTGGGGTTCTTCGCCCAGCAGACGCTCGGCGGGCGGACCATGCTGCCGGTTGACAATCTGTACCAGTTCGAGCCGTACGCCAGCATGGCCGGTGAGGTCGGCGTGGACCTGCCGCCGCACAACGCGCTGATCAGCGACCTCATCTTGCAGAACGCTGCCTGGAAGCAGTTCGCCGTGGAGCAGGTGCAGCAGGGCGAGATCCCGCTGTGGCAGTCCAACATTGCCGGCGGCGGCCCCTTCCTCGGCGCGGGGCAGAGTTCGGCGCTGTACCCGTTCACGCTCCTCTTCCTGCTGATGCCCATCCCGGCGGCGTTCGGCTGGTTCACGGTGAGCCAGCTGTGGCTGGCCGGGGTCTTCATGCTGCTGTTGGCGCGCGTGCTCGGGTTGGAACGCGGCCCGGCGCTGATCAGCGCGCTGATCTACCAGATCGGCGGGTTCACGCTGGTGAGCGTCGTCTTCCCGATGATCATCGCCACGATGGTCTGGCTGCCCTTCCTGCTGGCCATGCTCGAGCTGACGATCCGGCAGGCACCCGCGTTAGGCGGGCAGCCCGCCACGCTGCCGTGGGTGGCCCTCGGTGCGATGGGGTTGGGTATGGCGGCGCTGGCCGGGCACGCCGAAGCGCTGTACTTCACCCTGCTGGTGATGGCCTTCTATGCCGCCTGGCGGCTGCTCGCCGAGGTGATCGCCCGCCGCGCCGATCTGCGGGCGGCAGCC
>JAADYX010000361.1 GCA_010092885.1 Chloroflexota bacterium
CTCAGAAAGGCTTTCGCGCACCTCATCGAGTGTGTAGAAGTGGAAGGGACTGCCCGCCTGTGCTGCTGCCTGCTTAAAGGCCTCAAACTTGGGTGTCGTGGCACCCGGGTCTGTCGTGTCGAACTGGCTGTAGAGCATGGTGCCAGACGGGGCCCAGTCATACAGGGCTTTGGTGATGGTTTGCAGCTCCTGCGGCGGGATGAAGACTGCGATGCCCGATACGCCGATTGCCAGCTTGGTGACTGACTCACCAAGGAAGTCACGGACCTCCGGCTTCTCCAGCAGGCCGATCGGGTCAGTGACGCTGTGCTGTACATAGAGCGTGTTGTCGTTGTCGGCCAACATCTGCTGGCCTATCGTGACCACGGCCGGGTCGATATCGCTGTAGACGACCCGGGCCTGGGTCAATACGCTGTGGACGTGCCCGACCGGCACACCGCTGGCGAAGTCCACCACGTGGGTGACTCCTTCTGCCTTCAGCAGCTCAGCCACCGCGGGCAGATAGCCGCGCACCAGATGCAGCCATTTGCTGATCGATGGGATGAGGCTGCGGAAGTGCTCAGCGACTTCTTTCTCGGCTTCGGTGTATTGATCACCGCCCAGCAGGTACATGTAGATCCCGGAGAGGGTGGGTTCCTGGTCCATACGTTTTCTCCCTTTTTCTGTTGGCTGGCTGTGCGGCCAGCCGGTTGACAGTGGCTTCATCATGATACCAGAAGGGAGGTTCTTCTGCTTGGGGGATGGGATAGGCCGGCTGCTGAGTCGCAGCCGGCCCCGGGGAGCTTACCAGGAGATATGGATGATGGTCTTTTCGCCGTCATCGTCCAGACGGGTGACACCCTCTTCATACTCGACTAGAAAGTCCGAATCTTCCGGAAGAAAGCGCTTGGCGAAACCATACGCCACACCGTACTCCAGATCGTCCGGGTAAACGATGCCATCCAGTGTGATCTTCAGATGCTGGTCCGCCACCTTTTCCACGATGATCTTGCCCACATCACCCCCACGATGATGGGCCTGGTAGACCGTATCCAGCATCTCGAAGACGGCAACGGGCGGCATCTGCTCAACCTCCGGTGGGAAGGGCGCATTCTCTGCGATGCCGATGCCCACCGCCACGAAGTTGTACATTGTGTTGCCGCGGCGGTTCAGGTCATTGAGCACTTCCAGCCAGTCCTTAAGCGGATACCATTCTTCCGGTTTGATCTCGGTCAGACCCATCTTCTCGAGTGCGGGCTTAATTTCATCTTCCTGCACATTGTGGATGAAGCCCAACACGTTGCCGCCGAGGACTTCAACTTCCGGAGCGCATGTATACTCTCGCATAACCTATCCTCCTTGTGAAGCGATTTGCACCAGTATACACAAACTATCCTCTAACGTCATGTTAGGTATGGCGCCGTGAGTGCGGTTTGATACAATCCGTCCGGCGTAAAGCACCATCGAAAGGATCCGCGATGTTCGACCGGCCGGGCCGTTTTTACCGTGGCAACCTGCATACACACACGACCGAATCAGATGGTTCACTCTCACCACAAGCCGTTTGCCAGTTCTACAAGGACGAAGGTTACGATTTCCTTTCAATTACGGATCACTTCCTGGAACGTTTCGACTACCCGCTCACCGATGCCTCACCCTTTGATACACCGGGCTTCGTGACCATCCGTGGGGCGGAGCTGCACACCGATCGCATGAGTGCCGGGGAACTGTGGCATATCCTGGCCAACGGCCTGCCGGCCGATTTCGCGCCGCCTCCTGAAGGCGAAACCGGTCCGCAGCTGGCGCAGCGCGCGGTAGAGGCGGGCGCTTTTGTCAGTGTGGCCCATCCGGCCTGGTACTCGTTGACGCAGAGCGATATTGAGGCGCTCGGGCCGGATCTGCATGCCATCGAAACGGTGAATATCACGTCGTGGGACTACAACGACCGCGTCGAGAGCTGGCACATCTACGATGTGATGCTTTCCCAAGGGCACCGGTACTTCTGCCTGGCCACGGACGACGCACACTTCCACAAGGGGCGCTTTGATTTTGGGCTGGCATGGGTGTGGGTCAAAGCCGCCTCGCTGGATCCAGAGGCGCTGCTGGCCGCGCTGAAGGCCGGGGACTATTACAACAGCATGGGCCCGCGCATCCACGCGCTGGAAGTCCGCGATGAGGAGGTCTACGTAAGGTGTTCACCTGCTGAACGCGTCATGCTGACCGGGCACGGATCGCGCGCCGTGTATGTCAATGGGCGCGGCATCCGGGAGGCCACCCTCTCCTTGGAACGCTTCGCAGAGAGCGCCTATGTGCGCGTGATTGTGCGCGATCACCACGGGCGGCGGGCTTGGTCCAACCCGATCTGGGTGGACACACTCTGACCTTGACCAGTAAACTTGATAAAAACCCCAGGAGGATACACCATGCTTGGCAGCAAGAGACGAGACTTAGAGAAGAAAATGGAAGAAGAGGGCCGTCTCCCCCCCGGGCAGTCGGCGACCTTACAGTTCCCGGTGCTGCACTACGGGCGCATCCCGGCGATCGAGCTGGATGATTGGCAGCTGCGCCTGTATGGTCTCGTGGAAAACGAGGTCACGCTGGACTGGGAAACATTCAGCAGCCTGCCGACGAGCACGCAGGTGGTGGACATCCACTGTGTAACGCGCTGGAGCAAGTTCGATACGGAGTGGGAGGGTGTCGCCTTCACTGAGTTGATGAAGCTGGCCAACCCCAAGCCGGAAGCAAAGTTCGTCATCGCGCACTGTTACGGCGGCTACACCACCAACCTGCCCATGGAGGCCATGACGGATGACGACGTGATGCTGGCCTACAAGTACGATGGTAAGCCGCTGGACCCGGAGCACGGTTTCCCGGTGCGTACACTGGTGCCGAAGAAGTACTTCTGGAAGAGCGCCAAGTGGGTTAACGCGCTGGAGTTTGTTGACGAAGACCGCCTCGGCTTTTGGGAGCGCGCAGGCTATCACAACGAGGCTGATCCGTTCAAGGAGCAGCGCTTCGCCGGTCGCAGCGGCGGCGGCGGCCTCTGGTAGGCCGTGCGGCACATCTTCATCAGCTACAGCCACGCTGACCGCCTCGTGATGGGCCGCATCCGCGCCCGTCTTGAGGCGGCTGGCCTGCCCACGTGGAGCGACGAGCATCTGACTGTCGGCACGCCGGATTGGGAACTGGCCATCGAGAACGCGATGCACGCCGCGGGAGCGGCCGTCTTCGTGCTCTCCCCGGAGGCAAAGGAGTCGCGCTGGGTGCGCATCGAGATGCGCCTGGCGGACCTGCATGCTGTGAAGTGCTTCCCGGTGCTGGTGCGCGGCGATCCGCGTGAGGCGGTGCCCGCCCTGCTGATCAACCATCAGTACGCGGATGCCCGCAGCGGCTTCCGGCAGGCGGTGGAGGGGATGATCGAGTCCGTGCGTGCCCACCTTGAGGCGCTGCCGCCCGATCCACCGCCGCCCGAACCGCAGACGTGGGAATGGGTGGGCGTGTTGGGCATCAGCGCCGAACGACCTGCGGTCACGGTGGGCGGGCGTGAGCTGACCCTCAACGACACCGAGTACACCCTGCTGCGCCTGCTGGCCAAAAGCCCCGGCATCGTGGTCCCCACGCGCCGCGCCGCCGATGCCCTCGCCCTGCCCGGCGAGGATTTCCGCCGCCGTGAAAAACAGACCCGCCGCCTAGCGGACGACCTGAACTACAAACTCATGACGATCACCGGTGTGCAGCACATCATTACGAGCACCACCGGGCTGATGCTCGTCCGCCACGACTCAGCGCCTTCAGCATGAGGGCCCGCCCAACGCCCGCATCCATGAGGAGGATTTCCTGGTGCGTAGACCTATTTTAGCGCTGCTGCTCGCCCTGA
>JAADYX010000362.1 GCA_010092885.1 Chloroflexota bacterium
CACCCGCCCATCGAGATGCCCAGCAGGGTGACAGCCTCCCTGTCGAAGTAGTCCAGCACGGCGGCGGTTGGCTTCTCCCAGGCGAGGTCCATGGGCAGGTGCTGGTGTTTGAGCGCACCGCCCTGCCCCGGCCCATCGAACAAGATCACCTCATAGCCGTGCGCAGCGAAATACGTCGCCAGCGCATAGAACTCCTCAATGAAGGAGTCAAAGCCGCCGTGCACCACAAGGGTGCCGCGCACCTGACCGGTCTGCGCGGGGACTCGCATGGCGGGCAGGCAGGCCTCCCCATACGGTACCTCGTACCGCTCAATGGGTTCGCTGGCGAACACCTCGTTGTAGAACATGTCAATGAACCGGTCATACAGCGCCAGCTTGTCCGGGTCGGACGGATGGGTAAAGAACTCCGCAGCCCGGTAGAAAAATGCCGCGTTCATCAGGCGGCCCTCGGCATAGGCCTTCTCTGCCTGGCGGACCATTTCACCTTTCCAATCCGCCAACCCCTTGATGTTCGCGCCCGCTTCACGCATGTCCTCTAGACGCATGTAGCCAAACGAATACCAGCGGTTCAGTTGGAAGTCTATGATCTTGGTAGGGTGCAGGTCATGGTACCCAACGGGAAATTCAAATGTCTTCACGCTCGTCTTCCTTTCCTCCATCATCGTATTGTTCCGCCGGACGACGGCCCGCGGCCAGACCGGAGCGCATAAACGCGATCAGGTGGTCCAGCCGCTCCTCGAACGATTCCGAGGTGTCCAGCCCGGCGACCTCAACCGCGTGCGTGAGCAGATAGCCAAATACATGCCTCACGAACGACAGAGGGAGGTCGCCGCGCAGGTCGCCTCGCTGGTGGGCGGCTTCGATCAGTTGGTCGATGGCGCCGTTGTCCTGAAAGTTGTAGGCGGCGAGCGCCCTGTCGTAGATCGGGCTGCCCTGCTCCCTGATGAAACTCTCCGAAAACTGGCTGATCGCCGGATACGCGCGCGCAAATTCCAGCCCGTAGCGGATCTGCGTTTTGACAATGCCAAACAGATCCTGTTGGAAGTCCTCAGGCTGCATCACCGACGCCAGAAATGCCTGTTTGCGCTCGATCAGCACGCCAATCAGTGAGAGGTAAAGCCCCTCTTTGCTGTTGAAGTGGTAGTAGAACTGTCCCTTGCTCATCCCAGCAGCTTTCAGGATGGCGTTGATGGACGCCTTGTAGTAGCCCTTCGCAATGAACTCAGCCAGTGCGGCGGCTAACAGCGCGTCCCTGTGCTCAAAATCTTCTGTGAATCCGCTCGGTATTTCAGCCATGCCCCTATTTTAGACTACCAGGTCTAGACTGTCAAGTCTACACGGCTGGATTGTAACTGCTGCGCCCTGCCGTCATCCGCTATACTCAGGCTGCGGCAAGTCTACATAGAGGAATGGGCAGTGAAGGTCTTCATATCCTACAGTGTGAAGGACAGTGACTTCGTCAACAGGTTGAACGCCGATCTGAATGCGGCGAGCCTGCCGACTTGGCGCGACAAGATCGACATCCCCGCGCACACGCAGGCCAATACAGCCGGCTGGCGGCGCGCCATCCAGGATGGGCTGGACGAATGCACCCATATGATCGTGGTTCTGTCGGAGAACGCCGTCAACAGCGATGAAGTCGCCGCCGAATGGAATGACTTTCTGCGGCAGCGCAAGCCCGTCATCCCGGTGATCTACCAGCCCTGCCGGGTTCCCTACCGGCTGAGCAGCCTGCAGATGTACTTCCTCGACCGCGATTATGCGGGCGAACTCGACCGCCTGATCGGTGCGCTGGGTGGCCAGCGCCCGGCCCCGGCTGAGCCGGAACCGCCCGCTGAGCCCGAACCGCTGGTGGTCGGGCCGGGGCACTTCAGCACCATCAGTGAAGCGGTGCGCCGCGCCCCGGCTGGCGGGCGCATCGTGGTGAAGCCCGGCCTGTATGAAGAACAGATCGTTTTGGACCGCCCCGTAGCAATCCTCGGGGATGGCCCGGTTGAGCAGATCGTGGTCGCCCATGACGGCGATGTGATGGTCACCGCGGCGGAACCTGTCGTCGTCCGCGGCCTGACTCTGCGCTGCACGGGTACGGCAGGCATCGCCAGCGCGCTGTGGGTCAGCGAGGGACGGCTCATTATGGAGGACTGCCATCTGGCCTCCGCCAATTCGGAAGCCGCAACGGTCCGCCTGCAGGGTGGCGGCGCGCGTCCGGTGCTGCGCCGCTGCTGGATCTACGAGGGGCGCGGGAACGGCGTCATCTTCGGGGAGGACGCGCGCGGCACTCTGGAAGACTGCGATATCTACGGGCACAAACGCTCACAGGTGTTTGTCAGCCGGGGTGCCGACCCGATGATCGCACGGTGCCGCATTCACGACGGGCGCAGCAACGGCATTGTCTTCTTTGAGGAGGCGCGCGGCACTCTGGAAAGCTGCGAGCTGTACGGCAACAAACGGTCGCAGGTGTTTGTGGGCAAAGGCGCGGAACCAACGGTGCAGGGCTGTACGCTTCGTGACTCGCCCGGAAATGGGCTGTTCTTTCAAGATGAGGCGGGCGGCACAATTGTCGACTGCTTCATCCAACGACACACCACCTACAGCCTCCCCGCGGTGGAGATCAACCGCGGCGCGGACCCCACCCTCCGCGGCTGTGCGATCATCTACAACGCGGGCGATGCTGTCTGGGCGAAAAGCGGCGCGCGCGGCACCGTGGAGGACTGTGACCTGCGCTTTAACGGCAGTGCCAAAGACTGCGAGCACGACGCCCTGACCGTTTTCCGCGGCAACCGTGAATAGCGTCTGCTTGCCACCTGCCGCCGGAAATGCTATACTCCCTGCCTAATCAGGGCGCGTAGCTCAGCTGGTTAGAGCGCACGGTTCACATCCGTGAGGTCAGGGGTTCGAGTCCCTTCGCGCCCACACAGCATACCCACGCCGCACAGGGCTCCCCTGTGCGATTGTTTTTCATGCCGAGTCCAAATACAATACAGCGCAGTATTTCGATGAGGATTGCTGCTCATGGATGGAGATGCTCTGACCAAACGGATGCCGGTCACGCCCCGCGAGTGGGCCCTGTTTGGGCTGCGCTGGGTAAGCCCACTTGGCCTGCTGCTGATCGCCCTGTTGGGCGAGCCGATCGACACAGTACTGATCGTCATCGGCGTGATCGCGATCATCACAAACCTGGTACTGGCCCTGCTGCTGCTGGGCGAATTCTGGATGAACCTTGTGGCCATCTTCCTGATCGCCATTGATGTGGGCCTCACACTCAGCGCGATGGCCGCAGGCGGCGAATCGCTGATCTGGGCCGGGGTCATCCCCGTGGCGACAGCGGCCTTTTACTTCGAGTGGACCCCTGCGCTCGTTGTCGGCGTGGTGCAGGCGCTGGGCGCCGCGGTGGTTGTGGTGGCCCGCGCGGGGGCCGGGAATATCGTCAACTTGGCGGCCCTGCTGCTGGGGGCGGCGGTGCTGCTGGCCGCAGGCCCGATCCTGGCCTATCTCAGCGAGGACGAATCCGAACTGGCCGACCTGCGCGATACCAGCCGCCGGGCGCAGCGTGTCGCCCAGATCGCCAGCAAATACATGCAGGTCGTCCATGAGATGGCCTCCGTGCTCAGCGCTTCCAAACTCAACGCCCAACGTGTGATCTCCTCCGCGGTGGAGTTCGGATTGGACGGTCTGGAGCGCGTCGGGGTGAGCCCGCCGCTGTTCGGCGCGATCTTCCTGTTCGATGAGGCAGAAGAGGACAGCGAATACGGTCCGGTGCTGCGCGTCGCCTATGCCAGCTCGACAGTTGCGCCCAGCATCAAAAACGCGATGACCTTTGGCCGGGCCGGGTCCATCGCTGATGCGCTGGCGGCCATCGAACCGGCGACCAGCTACGCGCCCAACAGCGACGCTGAACTGCGCAACCTGCCGACCTTCCAGTCCTGCGGTACGGTGCTGATCATGCCCATGGTGGCCGGGGATGATGCCTATGGCGTCTTCCTGATCGGCAGCAAGGAGCGCGACGCCTTCCGCGATATCCACATCGAACTGATGCGGGCCGTCACCAACCAGGCCGTCTCATCGATCCGCTTTGCGCACCTCTACCGCGACCTGAGCAACCAGCGCGACCGCATCGTCAACATTGAGAAGGCCGCACGAGCCCAACTCGCTGGGGAACTCCATGACGGCCCCACGCAGGGCGTCTCTGCCATTGCCATGCGCCTGAACTACATCCGCAAGCTGATCGAGAAGAAGCCGGATACCGCCATCAGCGAGCTCTACCAGATCGAGGATATGGCGCGGCGCACTGCCCGTGAGATCCGTGCCATGCTGTTCGAGCTGCGGCCCAAGTCCCTGGACGATGGCCTAGAACCCGCGCTCAACCAGCTCGCGATTAAGATGTCGGAGACGTACGACCAGCCGGTCACGGTGGAGGTCATGGAGCAGGCCGCCAATCTGCTGGACGAGCAGACCAAACAGACGCTCTTCTCCATCGCGGTGGAAGCGGTCAACAACGCCCGCAAGCACGCCGGCGCAGAGATGATCCGCATCCGGTTGACACAGCGGCAGAACACCCTGATCTACGAGGTGATCGACAACGGGGTGGGCTTTGATGTCGAAAAGGCGCTGGCGGAAGCCCGCCGGCGTGAGGGCCACCTCGGGTTGGTGAACCTCTTTGAGCGAGCGGCCCTCATTGAAGGCACCATGCGCATCGACTCAACTCCGGGTGAGGGCTCCCGCCTGACCGTGCTGCTGCCGACCGACCGCATCTTCGAGCGCAAACAGGAAGAGATGCGCCGTGAGGCGGAGACCGCCCGCCGCGAGTCCGGGCGGTTCAGTCCGGTCTGAGGGC
>JAADYX010000363.1 GCA_010092885.1 Chloroflexota bacterium
GGCCGAGTTTTGCCTACGCGCCCTTTGAGACGGTCAGCCGCATCGAGGGGTCAGCCGGGCGGGCCTCCGCCGCGATGCTGGGCACACGTACCCACGACCAGGATACGCAGTCCGCGGTGAGCCGCACGGTTGAAGAGCGCTTCCAGGAGAGCGGCATCCCCGTGGCGAGCACCGCCACGCCAACGACCTTTCTGGGCGTGCTCACCAGCCAGGTCGATTTTTTCGTCGCGTTTATGCTGTTCATGGCGCTGCTGCTGGGTGCCGTCGGTGGGCTGGGGCTGGCCAGCACCATGAGCCTGAACGTGCTTGAGCGCACCCGCGAGATCGGCGTCATGCGGGCCATTGGGGCCAGCGATGGCGCAGTGCGCGGCATCTTTCTTTCTGAGGGTATCGTCATCGGCCTGATCAGCTTCGTGATCGCCAGCCTGATGAGCATCCCGATCGCATACGGGTTTGCGGTGGGGGTGGGGCTGGCCTTCTTCGATAGGCCTGTGGGCCTCCAGATCGCGCCGCAGGCGTTCCTGCTGTGGCTGCTGATCGTCGTGCTGTTAGCTTCCGTGGCCAGCCTGCTGCCCGCCAACCGCGCGGCACAGGTCAGTGTGCGCGAGTCGCTGGCGTATGAATAGGCAGCCGCACCACGAAGGTTGCACCGTGGCCGCGCCCTGAACTGTACGCGGCAATGGTGCCCTCGTGCGCTTCCACAATCGCCCGGCTGATCGCCAACCCCAAACCGCTGCCGCCTGTGCTGCGTGTCCGGGAGCGGTCCAGCCGGGCGAACCGGTCGAAGATCGTGGCCAGCTGGCCAGGCGGAATGCCCTCGCCGGTGTCCCGCACGATGATGCGCAGATCGCTGGCGGAGGTCTCGACGGCCACGCTGATGGTCCCGCCTGGCGGTGTATGGCGCAGCGCGTTGGAGAGCAGGTTGTCGACCACCTGCCGCAGGCGGTCCTCGTCGGCGACCACCTGCGGCAGATCCGCCTGCACCGCCGACTCCAGCGTGATCGATTGGGCGGCGGCCACCGGCCGGAAGGCAGCGGTCAGGTTCTCGACGAGGGCTGCCAGGTCAACCGGCTGCCGGTACAGGGTCAGGCTGTTGGCCTCCGCACTGGCCAGGTCGTGCAGATCGGCCACAAGGCGGCTCAGGTGGCGGGTCTGGTCGTACAGGCGCGCGATCTCGGTTTTCTCCAGCGGGTACACATCATCGAGGATGGCACGCAGGTTGCCCTGCAGCACGCTGAGCGGGGTGCGCAGTTCGTGCGCCACATCCGCGACCAGATTGCGCCGCAGCGCTTCAGCATGTTGGATGTCCGCCGCCATCCGGTTGAAGGTCTCGCCCAGCTCGACGATCTCCTGGCTGCCGTGCACCGCCACCCGCCGGGACATATCGCCCGCGCCGAAGTCACGCGCGGCGGCGGTCAGCTCGTCGAGGGGGCCAGTCAGCACCCGGCTGAACAGGATGCCGGTTGAGATGCCCACCGTGGAGGCGACGATGGTCATGATCAGCGGGATGCGGTTGGCTCGGATCAGCGCGATGACCTCCGGGTTCGGATAGGGTGGGCTCAGGTCGGGGCGGTTGACCAACGCCAGACTGACGATATACAGGATCCCGGAGATCACCACCACGGCGCTGAACACGATGCTCAGCTGGACCCACAGCCGCCTCATGCCGGGTCGACCAGCTTGTAGCCCACGCCGTACACGGTCAGCAGGAAGGCGGGTTCCGCCGAGTCCGGCTCGATTTTGTGGCGCAGGTTGCGGATGTGGGTATCGAGGGTGCGCTCCAGGCCCTCATAGTGGGAGCCCAACGCCTGCTCGATCAGCTCGCCGCGTGTGTAGACATAGCCCGGACGCCGCATAAACACGCGCAGCAGCGCGAATTCGGTGGGCGTCAGGTCGAGCGGGTCGCCGGAGATGGTCGCCGTGTGCGCGTCTGTGTCCAGGCGCAGCGGCCCGACTTCAAGCACGGCCGGATCGGGTTTGTGGGCGCGGCGCAGCAGGGCGTTCACCCGGGCGACCATCTCACGCGGGTTGAAGGGCTTGGTCACGTAGTGATCAGCGCCCAACTCCAACCCGACGATCTTGTCCACATCGTCCACGCGCGCGGTGAGCATGATCAGTGGCAGGCTGCGCAGTTTGCTGTCCGCCCGGATGTGCCGCGTGATAGACCAGCCGTCCTCTTCGGGCAGCATCAGGTCAAGGATGAGGCAGTCGGGGCGGTTGGTGGCCAGGTCGTGCAGGGCCTCGGCCCCGTCGGCTGCCTCACGCACGGTGTAGCCCGCCTGCTCCAGGTAGCCGCGCAGCAGCCGCCGGATATCAGGGTCATCGTCAACGATCAGGACAGTGCGGTTGAGCATGGTGGGGAAAGCCCGCCCCCGGACAGGCCAGGGGCGGGTGGGTCGTCGTGGTTAGCGGCGGACGTCGCTGAGCGGCACGCCGATCTGGCGCAGCCGCACGGTATCCAGCCCGTAGAAGCCGGGGGTGCCGTCCGTATAGAGGCCTATCTCCACACGGATCTGGTCATAGGTGCCCGCGGCCTGACCCACACATTGGGTCAGCGTCCAGAAGAAGTTGCCGTAGTTGTTTTCGGCACAGTTGGCCTGGTTCACGGTGCCGCCCCCGTTCAGGTAGGTGATGCGTGCCCCCTGGGTGCCGATCGGCACGAAGCGCCCGCCCATGAAGTAGAGCAGCTCCCACACGTCGCCCCCGCTGCCGCTCTGGGTGACGGTCTGCCGGGCAAATGCAGGGCCGCTGGAGGCGTCAACACGCACCAGGAAGTACTGGTCGCCGGTTTGTGCGTTCCCGACGTTATCGGCAATGTCGCCGTTGAATCCACTCCAAGCGCCGGGAGCCGGTTCATCATCGAAGTTCGGGTTGGTCAGGATGTTGGTGAACACGGGCGTGGTGCACGTGCTGATATCGAGGATGGTGATCCCGATGCGGGAGGGATCCTCGTCGCCAGGTGATTCCGTTGTGCTGCCAAAACCGACCCCAATAGCGCCCACATCGCTGAAGTCCGCCTGCTCGCTCTCATCAAGCGGCTGGAACGCGCTGAAGGGGTAGACGATCACGGTGGGGGTGTCCATCTCGTCCAGATCGTAGTTGAGGATCGAGTCGAAGTCGGTGTTGTCCATGTCATTGGGGTCGGGCGTGTAGACCGTAAAGCCGAGGTCGATCTCGGTGGTGGCTTCGATGGTGACGCAGAACGCGTTCACTGTGCCGCCCTCGGTCAGGTCAATGCCGCCCAGGCCATCGGGATCCAGACCGCCGAACGGGCTGGCGTTGCCGTCCGGGCCGTCGTACTGGATGAAGCCCGCCGCGGCCAGATCATCGGATGTGCCGTTGGCCCCGATCTGCTCGTAGAGCAGTTCCCCGCCGGAGACGCCCACACGGGCCACATCGTTCGGATAGGGTGAAAGCTGCGTGATCAGCACGGCCAGGTCGCGGTCGCCCCCGATCACGCCTGCGCCGCTGGCCACAGAGGTCTGCAGGTCGTTGACATCGGTGGCCTCGATGGTCGGTTGGTCAAGGATGAAACTGTCGATGGTGACCACGTTGATGACGGCGTCATCCGCGCGCGCCGGGACGCTGGCGACAAGCAGCACACCGGCTGCCACGAACAGAGCCAGAAATTTCCTCATGAGGTGTCCTCCTAATGGTGGGGCATGGGGTATGCACCCCATGCCATGCTGCTCAAGACTTAAGGTACCAGCGTAACCATGCTGATGGAGTCAATGGCCATGGACCCTGACCCGGCACCCCGCCAGCCGATATCGATGCGGATCTGGTTGTAGGGGATGGTCGCTTCTGCCTCGCAGACCTGTCGCTGCCAGTTGAAGTCATCCACTGAACTGGTCGGGCACAGCACATTCTGGGTTGTCGCGCCGATGAAGCTGATGCGAACCCCCTTCTGCACGTACTCCTGGATATCCAGACCATAGATGTAGAAGGACAGGTAGTACGTATCGCCCGCGCTGCCGCTCTGGCTGAGGACCTGGCGGATGATCTCCGTGCCGAAGCCGGCCGTTGCCCCGGTGAAGCGGTACACCGTCGGTGGGGTGTGGGCCTGGCTGCCCGCATTGACGAGGCTGCCCGTGCCCGCGTCCGTCCATGGGGCGAGGCCGCCCGCATCCAGATCGCCGTTGGGTATGTTCACAGCGGCGACCGTGCACGTCCTGAAGATGTTGATGGACGCCGATGACTCGTCACGCGGGTTGCCGAGGGTCAGGACGATGGCCCCAACATCGGAGAAGTCTGCGCCCGCGCCGCCCGTCGGGAAGAAATCCACGAAGGGGAACGCCACCGTGGTCGGCGACTCGATGTCGTCGATGAAGGTGGTCAGGCTGGAGACGCTCTCGGCATCCGTGCTCACCGCGAGGCTCACATTCAGCTGGATCATCTCATCGATATCCAGGCAGAAGGCGTTGGCTGCGCCCCCGCTGGTCAGGTCAATGCCGCCCAAGCCGTCTGAGTCCAGCCCGGTGTACGGATCGCCGTTGCCATCAATGCCGTCGTACTGAACGGTGCCAAAACCGCCGCTGTCATTGGTGCTGGTTGGGTCGTCCTGCAGGTAGCGCAGCAGACCACCGGCCACACCGATGCCCGTGGTGGCTCCTTGCGTGCCGGTCGTGGCGGCGGCGGCCAGATCGCGCTCGCCGCCGGTGGCCACCCCAGTGACCAGGGTGCCTTCGTCAAGGGGCTGTGTCGGGAATATTGCGCCGATAGGGCCCTGATTGGTTCCGTAGTCGTCAATGGTGAAGCCCGCTGCCTGCACCGGGGCGATGCTCCCGGCGGCTAGAATCACGGCAGCGACGATCAGGGGTTTGATGAATTGCGATAAACGCATGGGGTCCCTCCATGATGGTAAATCAACCTGCTTATGAGTATAGCAGATGTTTGGCGAACCAGCGGACAATCGCAACGGTTGCCGTTATACGATTCTGTTCCTTGGTGAATCCGTGGCCCTCGTCCTCGAAGCGCACGTACTCCACGGGGATCGCGCGGCGCTTGAGCGCCGAGACGATCTGCTCGGCTTCCACCACCGGCACGTTGGTATCATTGGCGCCATGCAGCACGATGGTCGCGCCCTTGACCCGGTTGATGTTGTGGATGGGGGACAGGCTGCGCAGCAGGTCGGCCTGTGTGTCCGGATCGCCGTATTCCACCTTGCTGATGGCGGCCATCCACGGTTCGGTGTGCGCGAAGAAGGTCTCGAAGTTGACGATACCGCAGATGTTAGCACCCGCCGCGAACGCATCCGGGAAGGTCGTCAGCCCAGCCATGGTCATGTAGCCGCCGTACGATCCGCCCATGATGCCGATGCGACCGGGGGAGGCGATCCCCCGGTTGACCATCGCCTCCACGCAGGACTCGATATCCTGTACCGCATCGACGCGCAGGGCCGCATTGTCCAGGCTGGCAAAGGTCTTGCCGAACCCGGTGGAGCCGCGCACGTTGGGCGCGAACACCGCGATCCCCTCGGCCAGCAGCGCCTGATAGGTGCTGTTGAACGTGGGCCGCTCCTGTGATTCCGGCCCGCCGTGGAAGCTGAGCACCACCGGGCCGGGCCGTGCATAGTCCTTGGGCAGATACAGCCAGCCGGTCAGTTCCAACCCGTCGTGCGCGGTGAACTCGATCAGCTCCGGGCGGATGAGGTCGCTGAAGACCACGCCCGGATGCGGGCTGTGGGTCAGCTGTGTGAGGGCCTGCGTCTCCCGGTCGTACACCCAGATATCGCGCGGGGCGGCCGCTCCGCGCAGCACGAAAGCCAGCCGTTTGCCATCCGGGGAGAACGTGATCTCGCTGGCGCCCTCGGCGGGCAGATCGGGCCCAGCGGTCAGGGTGCCGGTTTCCAGGTCGTAGAACGCCAGTTCGCTGAGCCCGGCGGCGTTCCCCAGCAGGGCAGCGGTCTGCGCGTGCACATCGAACTCCTGCAGTTCGGCGTCGTCGCGCCCGGCGAGCACCTCCAGCGGACCCGGCCTGCCGGTTTCGTCCAGCGGGGCACGGCACAGCGCGACCAACTCCCGCTCCGGATCGCCTGCCAGCAGCACGGCCCCCTCGATGAACCGCGCCCCGCTGAAGGAGCCCGGCCCTTCGTGCGGTGTGACCAC
>JAADYX010000364.1 GCA_010092885.1 Chloroflexota bacterium
TCGCGGCGGTAGCTGCGCGCACGCAGAAACAGACTGAGCAAGTAGAGTCCAAAAATCACACCGATGGCGATATAGCCGAATACAAGTCCACTGGTGGTATCCGGTATATCTTGCAGCAGAAGGCGAGGTAACACTAGTCACCTGCTGCCAGGCTGCGGCCACCGATGAGGTTAGCGCGGGCCTGGTCCACACTGTCACGCAGCAGGCGCAGGCGCGACCGGTGCCACAACAGCGTAGCGTAGATCACCGTCCAGGTGACCACTGCGAAGATCAGGGTCTGCACCATCCGTGTTGACAGACCAAAGTCGCCTTCACCGGTGGCAGCGCTGGGCCCGATCACGTGCGGGTGCAGCGTGGTTTCGACCAGGCGGACACCCAGATACGTGAACAGGACGGTAGCAACCGCCACAATCGCGTAGACCGCCGCAAAGCGCTGGCGGCGTTCCGGGTCTTCAATGCCCTCGCGCAGCATCAGATAGGCCGCGTAGCTCAGCCACATCACCGCGAAGGAGGTCAGTTTGGGGTCCCAGGTCCAGGGTACACCCCATACCTGATTGCCCCATACCATGCCCCCGACCAGACCAACGGTCACCAGGGCAAGCCCCACTTCCACAGAGGCATGGCCGATCACATCCCACAGGCGGCTGCGGGTTGCCAGGTAGAGCACGGCCATCACCACAGCGACCACAAACCCGACGGCTCCCGCCCAGGCCGAGCCGACATGGGTGTAGAATATACGCTGCACCCACCCCATGTTCTGCTCCATCGGAGCATACAGGAAGATCATGGCCAGCGAGGCGGCTAGCATGGCACCGGCGATCACTGTTAGCACCGTCAGGCCGGTGGGCCACTGTTTGCGAAAAGTCGTTTCCATGATGAGTTTCTCCCCACTTCTTGACAGGTATGTCCAGAATTATAGTGATTCGGTCAGGTTTGGTCGAGTCACCGGTGCAGATGGAGTGCACCCAATCCGGGACCTGTTAGCCTATTGTCATCCAGTGTCACACCGATCCACGCTGAGCCGATCTATAATGTATAATGTTTGTTCATCTTTTTTGGGGGTGTACCGATGCCAGTTACAACAAGTTGGGATGACGATTTACAGGCGGTCGTGATGACGTATCAGGCCCCTTGGACGTGGGATGAAATGGCAGAGGCCCGTGATGACATGATCGCCTTGATGAATGCATCGCCTGAGCCGGTCAATGTTATGATCGACTACAGCGCCGGGGGGGATGCACCACGCGGGTTGATCGCCCGCTTCGGTGAAATGCTGCCCGATTACCCGACCGCCAAGCAGAAGCAGGTGATGGTCATCGGGTTGACAGCTGGATTTGTCAAACAGGCCGCCGAGATCTTCTCACGTGTGTTTGTCCGCCTGACCTTTGCAAAGACATATGAGGAGGCAGCGGCTCTGCTGCGCGCAGAGGAAAACGACGAGGCCCGCTGACTGCCTCACTCCTTGGCCAGGGTGACCTTGCTCTGCCCGCTGAGCGCGTCTTCATGGCGGGCGAGCACAAAACACAGCGACGACAGGCGGTTGAGGTAGCGGATCAGTTCGCGGTTTTCGATGTGCCCGTCATCATACAGCTTGACGGTGCGCCGTTCTGCGCGCCGCACGATGGTCCGTGCCAGATCAAGCAGCGCGCCGGGGTGGCTGTCTCCACTAACGATGAATTCCGGCGGCAGGTTGAGCCGTTCTCCGTAGGCATCGGTGTGCTTTTCCAACCAGGTCACACGCTGCGCATCGATCTTGCGGAAGCGGTGTGCCACTTCCTTGGTTGCGGCCAGCTCCGCCATCAGCTGGTACAGATCGCGCTGCACCGCCAGCAGAATATCGGCGGCGTCCTCATCAGCCATCACGGAGCGGGCAAGGCCTAATGCGGCCTGCGCTTCGTCCACATCCCCGTAGGCTTCCGGGCGCGGATGGTACTTTTTCACCCGGCCCTCCCCCAGCAGGCCGGTCGTGCCGTCGTCGCCCGTCGTCGTGTAGAATTTGGTGTCGTTCATCGTGTTTCCTTCCTCAAGGATGGTTCGGGGTAGTTGTCGCGTACGGTCATCGTAGGGGAGCAACCTTTTCAGCATTGATACACTCCCCCATAGCGTACAGCTAAAGGGACCATCTTTCAATGAGGAAACGGGCGTGGATCGCCATCGTAATTGCACTGATACTCTGTTCGCCGCTGCTGCTGCGGTTGGGTGTCGCGCTGCGCTTTGCGCCGCGCACGCATGCACCGCACGCTGTGCAGGAGCCACGTTACGCAGCCGTTGTGCTTGGTGCGCGCGTCTATCCCAACGGCGAACCCAGTGCCATGCTCGCCGACCGCATCGGGGCCGCGGTGGATCTGTACCACGCCGGGCATGTTGATGTGGTCGTGATGAGCGGTGACGGCCGCGAGCCCAGCTACGACGAACCGGGCGCGATGGCACGCTACGCCATGCAGCGCGGCGTACCACCGGAAGATATCATCCTGGACCGGGGTGGGACTCGCACCTACGACAGCTGCTACCGGCTGGGCCATGTGCTCGGCATCGACTCGGCCTACCTGGTGTCGCAGAACTTCCACTTGGACCGCGCCCTGATGCTCTGCAACGGTCTGGGGATACACGCGGACGGCGTCTTTGCCGACACACAGCGCCCATGGGGCTACTCAGATTTTTCGCTGACACGCAGCCGCATCCGCGAGATACCGGCGCTGACTCTCGCCATTTATGATCTGCTCAGCGGGCGCACCCCAACCTTCAGCGACCTAGAAATAGAAGAAATAGAATAAGCGGCGGCGAGAACGCTCCGGCCAGCCCGTCCGCATCAACCGCGGCCACCGCGATCGCGTCGGCCCCTAAGAACACCTCCCCCGTGATCTGGGTCACGCCGCTGACCGTCACCGTTTCCAACGGTTCATCTTCCCGATAGAGCGCAACGATGTATCTCTCGGCGCCGGGCACTGGCTCCCACTGCACGGTGATATCGATCAAGGTGGGGCGCGGCGGCGCCTGCGGACCGTAGGCCAGCGCGAGCACGCTCTGCAGCGCAAGGCGCGTCGCCCGTTCCAGATAATCGGCGCTGACTCGGTCGGGTGTGTCAAAGGCGGTATGGTTGTTTGGATCCTCCAAGGCATCGATGAAGCGGACGGATGGCACGCCTGCCTCCACAAAAGGGACATGATCAGAGTAGCGGCCTGGTCGATCAATGGTAGGCCTGTCTCTTATACACATCT
>JAADYX010000004.1 GCA_010092885.1 Chloroflexota bacterium
CCACCATCACACGTAAGGAGACGCCATGTATACTGTCACCACCTATCCACCCGGCACCTTCTGCTGGGCCGACCTGACCTCCACCGATGCCAAAGCCGCCACTACATTCTACAAGGACCTGATGGGCTGGGAGTCCACTGACTTGCCCATGGGGGAAGGACGAGTCTACACCATGTTCTCATGCGACGGGCATGAGACCGCTGCGCTCAGCCAGGCCACCGAAGAAGGCATGCCCTCCTTTTGGACCAGCTACATCGACGTCGACGACGTGGATGCCCTCGTGGATCGCGTCAAGGAGCTGGGCGGCACCCTCATGCATGAGCCGTTTGATGTGTTCGACAACGGGCGCATGATGGTCATCACCGACCCGAGCGGCGGCACGGTCGCCCTGTGGCAGGCCAAAGAGCGCATCGGTGCGGGGTTGGTCAACACCGCAGGCGCCATGAGCTGGAACGAACTCGCCACCCGTGACGTCGAGGCCGCCATGACGTTCTTCAGCGGCCTGCTCGGCTGGACGTTTGACAAGCAGGACGGCATGGACTACTGGGTCATCAAGAACAAGGGACGCTCCAATGGTGGCATCCTCAAGATGACGGAAGACTGGGGTGAGATGCCGCCGCACTGGATGGTGTACTTCTCCATCAACGAGCTGGATGCCGCCCTGGAGAAAGTCAAGGAACTCGGCGGCAATGTGCCGATGGGCATCATCGAAAGCGACACCATGCGCTTTGCGGTCGTCGCCGACCCGGCCGGTGCCCACCTGACCCTGATCGAATTCGATGAGAAGACTTTTGACACCTGGCCGCAGGGCTGACCCCGAAAGGATAATGCTGCTATGTATACCGTGAAATCCTACCCGCACGGCACCTTTTGCTGGGCGGAATGCACCTCCACTGATACTGACGCCGCCAAGCCGTTCTACACCGGCCTGTTCGGCTGGAAGGCTACGGATGACCCCGTCGGTGAGGGCATGATCTACACGCGCTTCTCACAGGGGGGGCACGACGTCGCCGCGCTCAGCCCCATGCGCCCCGATCAGGGCGATATGCCCTCGCACTGGAACACCCACATCAACGTGGATGATGTCCACGCCCTGCCGGATCGCGTGCGGGAGTTGGGCGGCACCGTCATCGTGGAGCCGTTCGACGTGCTCGATGCCGGGCACATGATGGTCATCGCCGACCCAACCGGGGCAGCGATCACCCTCTGGCAGGCCAAGAATCACATCGGCGCGGGGTTGGTCAACACGGCGGGTGCCATGGTCTGGAACGAACTGAACACCACCGATGCCGAAGCCGCCAAGACCTTCTATGGCGAGCTGCTCGGCTGGACCTTCCACAAGATGGCTGACATGGACTACTGGGTGATTGATAACCAGGGCCGCGGCAACGGCGGCATCATGGAGATAACCGAGGACATGGGCGATATGCCCCCGGCCTGGATGGTGTACTTCACCGTGGAAGACGTGGATGCCGCGTTCAAGCGGGTCAAAGAACTGGGCGGCAGCACCATCACCGAGGTCATGGAGGGGCCCGGCATGCGCTTCGTGGTCGCTGCTGACCCGGCGGGCGCAGCCTTCTACCTGATGGAATCAGACGAGCTCGACACCTGGCCGCAGGACGAGTAACACTCACAAGACCCCCACGCCGGACGTGGGGGTCTTCTGATTCGGTTGGCCGGAGGCTACTCCTTGTAGAGCGTGTCCTCACCGAGGTAATGGTCAAGGTGATGGGCGCGCTCTTCACAGTGTTCCAGCACTTCTTCCAACAGGTGGGAGGTGCCGTAGTCCTCGTGCTGCTGGGCGACCGTAATCGTGGCGCGCAGCCTCTCGGCGATCAGCCCCTCGTAGAAGCGGTCACGCTTCAGCATATCGCGCATGCTGAAGATGCCTTCCGGTTCATGGGAAATGTAGGCCAGCATGGCCTGTTCCATCGGTGCGCTGGTCGGGATGCCACCCAACGCCGTCATGCGCTCGGCAATTGCATCCAGATCCTCGTGGACTTCATCGTAGTACGCTTCCAGCTGCTCATGGATCTCCATAAAGCTGGGGCCTTCAACCAGCCAGTGATGCTTCTGGTACTGGTGGAACATCACGAACAGGGAAGCCAGGTGGGCGTCCAGCTCAGGGACGAGCGCGTGTACCGCGTCTTCGCTCAGATTAATAGGGTTCGGCTCAATCGTGCCCTTCTCGACGCGGGGCGTGGCGTGGAATTCGGTTGTTTTGGCAGGTGCTGTCATGTGGGAGTTCCTCCGCTAATACTTTCAACACCTTAAGCCTAGATCTCGTCCGTAAGAATTACCTCGGACCGCCCTTAAAATGCTATGATACTTGTATGAGCGACAAACGACGCCAATTGTTAAGCCGCCTCGGCTGGCGCGCTGCGGTAGTGATCGCTGTGGTGGTGATCCTGCTGGCTTCCAGCCCGCTGATCTTCAACCTGGGGGCACCGGCGGGCACCGACACCTGCCGGTGGGAAGGCGAAGTCAGCACGTGGATCGACGCGGACGGCAGCGGCACGCGCGATGAGGGCGAACGCCCGCTGCGTGATGTGCGCATTGTGCTGGAAAGCGAGTACGAAGCGCCCTTCCAGCGTTACGACTGGCTGACCGGCAGCAGCGGGCGGGCCCCCCTGCGGACGGTTGTGCTGTGCACGCCGGACGGCACCCCTGAGGGCACCTTGGTGATCACGCCGCCGCCGGGCTTTTCCCCCGCGGAACCGGTCCGCCTGCCGCTAACCGCGATCGACGGGCCGCTGACCTTCGGGTACCGCTGAGCCATGCTGAACTGGGTCGTCGCCGGGCTCGCCCTGATCGCGGCCCATGCCGCCCATCCGATTGACACGCCCGGCTGGCAGGTCTTCGCCGACGGTGTGGTCAGCCTGTGTGCCCTGCTGGGCTTGCTGTGGTCCAACCAGCGGATGCGCCCGCTGCCACTGATCGGGTTTTTTGCCTACTGGCTGCTGCTGAGCGCCGTGATCGCCAACGCGCTGCCCGCCGACGCGCTGCGCAGCATCGGGCTGTGGGTGCCGCTTACCCTGCTGATCCGGCGTGTGCGCCCTTCCACCGATGGTGACGAGCTGTTTCTGTTTGCCCTGGTGCTCACCGGCGCCGATCTGGTGCCCGGTGTGCTGCCGCCGGAGCTGCGCGTGGCAGCCAGCGCCCTGATCGCCGTGCCCGCCGGGATCACCGCGGTGGGCATCCTGCGGCAGTCAGGGTGGGGCCAGCCGGATCTCAACCGGGACATCACCAACCCGGATACCCTGCTGGAGATCCTGCGCCCGCGCTCCATCCGCAACCTGATCGCCCGGCGCTACCGCACGCGCGAACTGCACACGCGCCGCCACCGGCTGGTGACCTTTCTGGGGAGTCTGGCCCCGACCATCGTCATCCTCATCGCGACGGTGGTGTTCTTCGCCAACGTGAACCGGGGCAGCAGCACCAGCATGTATTTCACCATCGGGTCGCTGCTGCTGCTGACGCCGCCCGTGCTCGTCATCATGCTGTTTCCGTCCGTGGTGGCGGGCATCGTGGCGACCATCGCCGTGCAGCACAGCCGCACCGGTGACCTCGACCTGATCCGGCTGACGAACCTGCGCGAGTCCGATGTGCTGTGGGGCTATATCGGCGGCGGCATGACCCGCCTGGAAACGTGGTTCCAAGGGTTCATCACGGCGCAGGCCCTGCTGGCTGGCTGGACCGTGCTGGCGGGCATCTTCTTCAGTACGGCGGATGCGCGCTTCGATGTCGGTTCGCTGGTCGCGATGCTGATCGGGCTGGTGCTGGGCTTTGTCGGCATGGTGCTGATCGGCGGGGCGGTGGGCGTGACGCTCGGGGTCACCAACCGCGGCCTGCTCGCCACCATCCTGGCCCCCGCCCTGACCACGGTGATCAGCCCGGTGCTGCCGCTGCTGGTCGGCTATGCGCTGCTCAGCGGCGGGGCCACCCGGGAACGCCTCTCCTGGGTGGCCCTGCTCTTCGGCCTGCCGCCCTATCTGCTCGCCGGGGAGCTGGTCGATATGGCCCGCCGCTGGGCACGCCAGATGGTGAAGTAGGCACGTTAGCTGGTGCGAACCGGCCTGCCCACGCCACAATAGGGCCCGACCGCAACCACAGTGAAGGGCTTTCACCCTATGAGCGGGTATTCCTCAGAGCGCATGGCGCGGCTCGTCGCCATGGAGATCGATCACTTCTGGTTCAGGGGGCGGCGCGAGCTGGTCCTGGATCTGTGCGCGCGCTTTCTCTCCCCGGGTGACCGCGTGCTCGATATCGGCTGCGGGTCGGGCTACTTTCTGGGGCATCTGCGGCAGGCGGGCTATCGCGCCTACGGGCTGGATCGCTTCCTCGATGGCGAGACGCACAGCAGCGCGGGCACGGGCCGCATCCTGCTGGCCGATGCCACACAGGTCCCCCTGCGCGCAGGCACCTTCGATGCGGTGCTCGCGCTGGATGTCCTCGAACACCTCGACGATGCCGCCGTCCTGGCGGAGGTCCGCCGGCTGCTGCGCCCCGGCGGCATGCTGATCGTCAGTGTGCCCGCCACCAAATGGCTGTGGGGCTACCGCGATATCGACGCCCACCACCTGCGCCGCTACTCCCGCCGGGATCTGCTGAACCGGCTGGCCGGGTTCGAGGTGCACGCCACGCAGCGCTACCCGTTTTTCCTGTTTCCGCTGGTGGCTGCCTCGCGGATCCTGGGCCGCTTCGGGCGGTGGTCGCGGGATCGCGAGGATACGGTCAGCGGCCCGCTGAACGCCGTACTGTATCGCATCACACGCACGGAGCTGGTCCTCGCGCGCCGGTTCGGCATTGTGTGGCCCAGCGGATCGTCGCTGGTGGCCGCCGCCCGGCTCCCACCGGAGCACTGACCCGCCGATGACTCCTGCGCGCCCCACTATGTGTGGTATACTATAGGATAAGTCCTATACATATATCCGTGTGAGGTGCAACGGTGAACCGGTTAGCAGCATTGTTCATGGCAGCGTCCATAGTCACCCTGACGGCTGTGCCCGCCAGCGCACAGCAGACCCTCGATCCCGCTGGTGATCGTCACCGGGCTGCTGTGGGTCCGCCAGGCCGGATCGCTGCCGCTGCGGCTGCATGTCGGGCTGGTGACGCTGGCCGCCCTGCTGTTGATGTGGCAGGCCAACCTGTGGAACCTGATCGGGCACAACTACTGAGCCGCGCCACGGATGGCGGCAAAGGCATCCTCAAGGGTGGCCACCACGGCCACCTTCACATGCCCGTACTCTTCCCGTTCCAGGGCTTTCGCCCCAAAGTCGATCAGGGGATCCGTGGTGACGACCATGATCTGCCGGATCATCGGGTGCCTGGTGAGCGGGTCACTGCCGGTGGAGGTATTGGCCAGACCGCGTACCAGATCGGCGAAATTCATGGTCAGCGGGCGGGTGTCAGTGATGAGGTGCACGGGCTCCTCCAGACTGTCCAACAGGCCGCGCAGGGCGGCATCATAGGCCGGATAGTACTCCCGGGTGTTGTACTCGGCTGAAAGCCAGGTGATGACCGCTGGCAGCTCAGCATGACGCCTGACCGTGAAGTAAGGCACTGCTCATCTCCATGCGCGTTCGTTCGCCGCCATTTTAGCGTGCCGCCGCCGCACTGACGTTGCAGATGTATTACCAAAAGTGCGCCCAAAGCCCCTAGATTTATCTATGGGGATATAAGGCGCGTGGTGCATGTGGCTGGATTTTGTCTCGGAAATTGTCGGACAAAATACGCCACGCCACCACATTTTGTGTTATAATCTCGATGTCGTACAGAAGCAGAATAGGCTCAGACGACATTGGCACTATCGGACAGGACGTGTCCGTGTTGCATAACGTAGCCCGTTGGGGCAAGCGTGCAACAGAAGCCCCCGCCTTTAGGCGTGGGGAGCGTCACAGAAGTACCATCAGTATGGTGGATGAGGAAGAACATAGGGGCCATGCACCTTCAGCAGGCCCCCAAGTATGTTAGTATACGGTGGTTTCCGCACGGATGTGGTCTAGCGCATCCTCAAGGGTTCGCACCACGATAACGGTCTGCCCCCCGTACTGGTCCTGATGAAGAGACTTGGCACCGAGGTTGATGAGTTCATTAGCCGTGACCACAAGGATCTGCCTGATCATACGATGCCTTGTGATCGCCTCGTTGCCCGCCGCGGCATCCGCCAATCCTTGGACGAGATCCGCAAAGCCTAGATTCACATTACGAGCGTCCGTGATGAGATAGAGGGGTTCAGCAATGCTTTCCAGCACATTGCGTAAGGCCACATCATACTCTCCGTAGTGATCGCGCATGTTGAATTCAGCAAGAATGGCAGTCACAACTGCTGGTAGCTCATCGTGTACGGTGATGGTGTACGGTGTCATAGTTTGCCCTCTGTTTGACCTTGATTTGTCGCAATTGTAACACGTCAGGGCCGACCTACATGTCTATTCGCATTACAGAACAATCACAACCGGTGACACCGTATCTCCCACATCACTCATCCAACGCTTGGCCGATTTCCTCCGCTACCGCATCATTGTAACGAGCATTAACAAGCGAACCGTATACCACGTTACTCAATAGCCGTATGGCTAGACGGAAATCTTCCGAGGCTCCCGGCAGTTCAAGAAGAGCCTGCCGAAGCTCGTTTTCGAGTTGGCCGTATAGTTCAATCAGGTATTCGAGGTCAGCAGCAAGCAGGTGTCTTGCCTGTGCACCTGACTTCGGCTGTTCCTGCCGGAAGCGAGCTTCAATAGAGATCATTCGCTCGATGATCTCCTCGGTGAGGCTGCCGGGGCAGTGTTCTCGCAAACCGGACAGCGTGTGGAAGTGAGCAAGTGCCTGATTGCCAGCCATAATCCAATTGAGTGTCTGGTGATCGACATCAAGGTCGATATCACCGGCGTCATCACCACCCTTAACGATAACCTCAAACAGCCGCAGTAGAGGATAGGCATCCGGCATGCCTTCCAGCACAGTACGCAGATCAGGGCGCGAAGGATCAAACCAAACATCAACCGAATCGTCAACGATGTGATAGTTTAGTCGCGACCACAGGTAGTGATTGGCCCCCACCATGAAGTAGCCCTGCCCGCGCAGCGAAGCCAGCACGGCGCTGTAGCGAGCATCCTCAATACTGTAGCGCTCTATACCATAGATGTCGTCCAGGCAGTCCGGGTTCTGCACGTAGTATTCACCAGAGAAGCCGCCTTCAGCGTAGGCCAAGGCACCACGTTGTTCATTTGTCAGTACGTCAGCCACTGTGTACAGCTGATCGAAGATCGCCTGCTCAGATGCACCGGCGCGGCGCAGCAAACGACAGTAGTTGACCAACATCCAAAAAGGGCGCAGGCTTTCCGGCAGCGAACGCTCGTCGTGTCGCGAGAAATGCAAGACTGCCCGCATCCGGTCCATATAATACAGCGATTGGGCATCCAAGACGGTTTTGGCTAAACCGAGCTCGTGATCAATGAACGTGTGCTCGTCGCTGAAATTATAGTTGTCGATGGTCTGATCGAAGAGATACGCCGTAAACGACGGCGCAAGCAGTGTATGTTGAAGCGCATAAAGCTGCGGATGGTCACCCGCCTGTGCGAGATGGTACAACGGCCCCACATGCTCTCGCAGCGCGACCACACTTGAGTACAACACCGGCTTCGGAACAATTTGGCGGGCCGTTTTA
>JAADYX010000365.1 GCA_010092885.1 Chloroflexota bacterium
GTTGTGATGTGTAGATAGGTCTTGACGGCCGCAGCCGTCGTGTAGTCCGCCATGAGTCGCCTCCTTGTGTTGTGTTGTGTGTGCGTGGGGTGAGGCCGGACTGAACCGGCCCAACCCCCGCGGATGTCTGTCGCTTAGGCCCGCACGCCCTTGAGCACCTCAAAGCTGGCCGGGTGCCGGACGTTGCAGTCCACCCGCATGATGGCGCGGATGAACACCTGATCGTACTCAAAGGCGGTGCCCGCCGCGTCGGAGGCGCGCAGCTCCAGCGCTTTGCGCTGCCCGATCAGGAACTCCGGCCATGCGCCGAGGTAGACCGTCGAGCAGTCATCGCTGGTGCCCTGCGTCTCGTTGATGGGCACGCTGGTCGTGGTGAAGACCGGGTAGCCCCACAGCGTCGGCGGATCGCCGGGCTGGGCCGGGTCGGCCCACAGATACTGCTGGTCCGCGCCCTTGATCTGCCGCAGCGTGTTGACCGTGCGCGGGTGCACGATCCAGGCGCGGCCTTCGCCGGGCACGTCGTCGGCATCCAGCCGGTAGACCATATCGGCCAGGTTGTCAAAGCTGGGCGTGCCGCCGTTGGCCCCCAACGTGGTGGTATCCACATTGACCCCGGTGATGTTCTCCAGGCCCTCCGGCGTGCTGCCCGTGCCCGCTCCGCGCAGGTAGCTGGCGTCCTCTTCCAGGGCGAGCACGCGCGCCAGATCGGCCATGACCAGCTGCTCCACCCCCGGATCGCTGTCCTCGAACAGCTCCGCGGAGAGCTTCGTCAGGGCGGCCAGCTTCTTGGCCTGCAGCTGCACCTGATCCCAGGTCTGGTCGCTGGCGGTGATGGCGCTGTTCTCCGCGACCCAGTAGGCCGTCGCGCCGCCCACCTGCGCCGGGATCTGCAGCGTGTCGCTGTTCATGGGGATGACCGTCGCGCCTGCGGCACGCACGGCGGTGCGAGCCCGCAGCATCTCGATGAGCTGGCTGCTGTGCTCGACCGGCACCAGATACCCGCCCGCCGAATCGGTGCCCTCCGAGAGGGCCTTGCCGCTCAGCTGGAAGCGCACCGTCTCAAAGCGGCCCTGCCGCATCGCCTTGACGGCATCCACAAAGGGCGTGCCGTTGGCTGTCAGCGGGGCCTCGCCGCGCTGGCTGATCACCGCCGGGGCCTCCCCGGTCAGGAACATGGGGTGCACCTCCTGATGGGTGTGCCCGGCTGCCAGCGCGATCTCCTGCCGGATGATCGCGCGCAGGGTGTTCTCGTCCATATCGTCCTCCTCCTGTGGATCGTCGATCCACGCCAGATTGGCTTTGGCAAAGGTGGCCTTCGCGTGGGCGAGGGCCACCGCGTACGGATTGGCGGGCGTGTGCTCGCGGCCATCCAGCAGGGAAAGCTCCGCCATGGCCCACGTCAGGATGCGTCCGTCAGCCGCGATGCGCACCAGGTGCCCGATCGCCCCGGATGAGGCGCGCGCCGCACCCTGCTGCGCGGCCTGCCACACCCGGCGGGCCAGCGCCTTGCTGCCATCCAGCAGCACCCGGAACCAGACACCGTCGGCGCGGCGTTCCCAGCTGAGCTCCTCCCCGATGACCTCCGGGTGGCCATCCTCAGCCAGCCCGTGATAGTAGATCACGGGGCGGCGCGGGATGCGGTCCAGCCACAGGTCCGTCTCCGGCGTGAAGTACTCCCCATGGGAGTCCCTGCCGCCGTACGGGCCGCCGTAGGGCACGCCCAGCACATCGAGCACCCAGGGTTCGTCCATGGCTCAACCCTCCCCGACTCCGGCCAGATCCGCGTTGAGCGCGTCCGGGTGATCGTCGATGAAGTCCCGCACGGCATTGAACAGGCCGCGCACGTCCTCCACACTGACCACATCGGCCAGGGCCTCCTGCACGCCCTCGCGCAGCCGGTCGGGCAGCACATCCGAGCGGAAGGGGCGCAGGTGGCGGCCTTCCTTGACCCGGCGCACCGCGAAGCGCTCCCAGCGGTTCAGTTCCTCTATCCAGTCCGATTTAACAGCCATACCAGAATCCTCCTCTACCAGTTGATAGGTGTATCCATCCACAGGGGCCAGCGGCAGGCCGAGCTCAGCGCGCACCTCGTTGCGGGTGATGATGCCCGCCTCAAACAGGCTGCGCAGCCGGTTCACACGGTCGGTGGCGCTCTCGCGCAGCGCCGTGATCGAGTCGACATCCCAGGCCAGCCGGGCCCCGCGCGCCACCAGATCCGGGTAGCGGGCCACCAGCGACCAGTTGAGCACCTCCGCCAGATACTCCATCTGCGGCAGCATCGTGTCCTCATAGAAGCTGGCCTTCTGCTCGCGGGCGGTGGCGTACGTCACCGATTCCCACGCGCCCGCCAGCCCCGGCGGCACCCCGAAGGCGGCGCAGATCGCCCGGCGGTCTTCAGCGCGCAGCTCCACCAACGCCAGATCCGTATGGGCCTGGCTGACCGGCTGCCAGCGCAGCCCGCTGCCGACGATGCCCGTCTTCCAGCGGTTTTTGGGCCCGCCGAACAGCCGCTGCCACCACGTCTGGACCCGTTCCAGTTCGCTGTCGACCAAAGGTTGGTCGGTGGTCAGCAGGCCCGCCGGGCGCGTATCGTTGGCGAAGAACGCCGCGACGTACTCCGCCGCGCTGATCTCCGCGTTGACCTCGTTGAGCACCACGCCCAACGGGCTGAGCCCACCCAGATCGTCGAGCGGGTTGAAGTTGCGAAAGGCGATCACATCCGCCGGGTCGAGCATGCGCGTGCGGCCGCCCACCATCTGCCGGTAGGCGGTGATGCCGCGCTGCGCATCGACGACGGGCTCCACGGTCTGCGGGTTCAGCCAGTAGATGGCGCGCGGGGTCGTGCCCATGCGCTCGACCAGCCAGTAGCTGACCCCCCAGATGTTGTAAGCCGCCTCTGTGGCGCGCAGCAGATCGCCGAGGTTCATTGTGCGCGGGTTCACGTCGCGCAGCAGCCGTATCAGCGGATGCCCCTCAATGGGCACGCCGTCTGAGCCCAGCAGCAGCAGGGGCACCCCCGCCACCGCATCGGCCCGCAGCTTGATGCAGCGGTACGCCCATACCGCCGCGCTGTACCCGCGCGCCAGATCCGAGCGCGAGTGGCCCAATCCGCTGCGCCTGAACGGCAGCAGATCCCACCCGCCTTTGAGCCGCACCGGGCGCGATGCGCCGTCCGGCCCGATCCAGAGTGCCATGTTCCCCTCCTCATATCAGAACATGCGTTCTAATCACATGCCCATGATACGCGATCCGGGGGGCACACTCAAGCCGATCAGGTGCCCGTGCGGGCTACTGGGCGTTTGAATAATGTAACTGTTGAGGCGATCAGTGGGGTTTTACGGGAAGCCGCTTTAGGTGGAAAGCGTCATGGCTGTGCATGCCATCAACTGGCTATTGCGGTCAAGCAGCATGGGGTTCTCCTTGGTATGCTTAGTATCTATCTCACAGCGTTGCAGAAACCTGTGAGCGATCAGTGGAAAAGCTGGATTGGATAGTGGGGCAAACCATATGGCCAAACGCGTTCTGCTGACAGGCATGTCCGGAACATCGAGCAGTAGATACGGACAAACCGGGTTGGATCACGCAGCGGGCTGATGGTGACATCCTGTTTGTCAGCGGGACGGTCATCAATCAAGACGCATTCTATCCCCAGTTTGACCACGTGATCCTGCTGAGTGCACCTCCTGATATCATCATGGAGCGCCTGCGCACACGTACCAACAATCCATATGGCAAAGACCCTGGTGAGCGTGCGGACGTGTTGCACAATATCCAAGCAATTGAGCCTTTGCTTCGGCGAGGTGTTAGCGTCCATACTGGCTGTAGTGTGA
>JAADYX010000049.1 GCA_010092885.1 Chloroflexota bacterium
CATCGGCATGGCAGTCCGGGTCGGTGTCGTCCGGGCAGATCTGCAAATTGACCGAGCGCGGGTTGACGTAGCTCAGCCCGATGGCGTGCAGCCCGACGGCGGCCGCCTCCTGCACAAACAGCTCATAGTCCGCCGGGGCGGCGCCTGTGCCCGGCAAAAACACCAACAGACCATCCGTGGCGGCTGCATCCGGATCGTGGCAGACGTAGTGCGGGTCAAAGGCTGTGGAGACGGCAGCGTCGGCCTCGGCTGGATCGATCCACTGGCAGGCATCACTGCTGGCCGGGGGCTGGGCGTCCGGCGGCATGCTGGGCGGCTGCTGTGCCGTGCCATCCACCATGATGCCGCTGCGGCAGCGCCGCACCGCATAGGGTTCAGCCGCGTTGTCACCGCCGATGACGTTGTAGTAGACGAACACATGCCCCGTCCCGATGAAGACTTCCGGGTCGCTGCGTGCGATGCCCGGTTCACCGCTGTCGCCGCGCTCTGCGTAACGGCCCTGCGGGTCGTCGTTGATGTCGAACAGCCACACCTCGCTGTCGCTGAAGGCCTGCCGGCTGCTGTTAGCGTCCTTCACGACGAGGCTCAGATAGGAACGCCCGCCCACCGTGAACGGCTCCGCTGAGGCGACAAAGTCGAAGCGAGCTTCGGGCGGCGGTGTCAGCGTGGCGATGCGCTCCCACATCGCGCCGCCTGTGTCGCGGTAAATGGCCACAGACTCATTGTCGACGATGGCCAGCACCAGCAGGTCCCCGCCGAACTCGGGCGCAAACCAGCCGTAGGGATCGGTCTTGTCGCCGTCATCGTCGGTGATTTGCCAGGTGGTGTTAGTGTCCGTATCCAACAGAGAGAGCTGGCCGCGCGCCGGACCGGTGCGCTCGCTGAGGGTGATCAGGCTGCTGCCATCCACCCAACGCAACGGGATGACGCCGTTCTCAATCGAGTCGATGGGGTAGATCACGTCCGGCTCGGCCTCATCAAACCAGACGGCTGTGCCCTGCTGCCATGTGCCTTCGATGGCGGCAATGTGCGTGGTGTCCGCGTCGGGGTTCCGGCTGACCAGCTGCGTCTGGAACCGGCTGCCCGCGGTCAGCGGTTCGGCCTGCGGTTGGCCGCTGTCATCGAGCGTGGCGCGCCAGATCTGCACCTCCCCCGCATGCGGCTTGGCGTAATACAGCGCCCACCCGTGCGCATCGATGCCGAACTCCGGCCCGTTGAAGGTAGCCAGCAGGCGGGCCGCTCCCGTATCCACAAGGATGCCCGGCGACTCCAGCCGTCCGGTGGCCGGATCGAGCGGGGCCAGGTAGATCCCACCCTCCGACTGGTAGGTGATCAGGCTGCCGCCCGGCAGGATCTCCGGGTCAACGTAGCTTTCACCGGGCGGGCTGATCGCCTCCACGCGGTCTGAGTCTGCTGTGGTGACGGCAGCCGCTGGGGTTTGGGTGGGGCTCGGCGGCACCGGGTCTGGGCTCGCACAGGCCGCCAGAACAACCAGGGCCGCGAGCAAGCAGATGGTATAACGAAACATGGGACAGCATCCTCCAGCGGTGGACCTTTCCCATGTTATATCAGGCTGGTATTACGGTTGCGTTTTCCATCTGTAAAGGAAGTGTGACGCTACAGTGCGCCGCCCGCCGCGAAGTTAAACCCTGAGGACAGCGACGGCTTGATCACCCCAACAGAGATATCCTCTTCGATCAGGCCGCGGATGATGTCAGCGACCTCATAGGCAGGCCCCTCAAAGAAGAAGCGCATCGCAGGCGTGATCACGCGGACCAACCCTTCTTGCAGCACACTGCCGGAAGTCGCGGGGCGGGCCCAAATCCAGCGGACCAGGGCACCGTTTTCGGTCGGCTCCACCTGCGTCATATAGCGGATGACCGAGCCAAACGGCCCATCGACATCAAAGGTGGCGTACTCGAAGGGGTTCCAGTCAATAATGGTGTGGGAGAAATAGGTCTCACCGTGGGAGCATTGGTGTACGGCCCCGATGCCCACCCGGCCCGCCGGGTTCAGGTTGACGGCCAGCGTATCCGACTGCGACCATACCCGCTTATGCTCCGGCTCATGCAGATAGTCCCAGGCCAGCGCGGGCGAAACGGGCACCTCGGCTTCCACCACGAACCACACATCGTTTTCTTCAATGCGTGACGGGCGCCGGTCCCGGTGGACCAGCCAGGTATGCTCCAGATCATGGACGTAGCCGGGCACATCGCCCAGATGCTCAACGGTCTCCATGTGCCACCACATGCTCTGTGCCAGATCGCCCATGGCCATGGCCTGCGCGGCGGCATCGGTGAAGAGAGCGTAAGCCATCACCCCCGTGTTGTCGAACACGCTGTTCTTCAACAGACGGTGCGTCAGGATGACATCCATGCCGTTGAGTTCGGTGCGCCCGGCGATGGTAGAGAGGGCATACTCGCCGTGATGTACCACGATCTTCAAGTCGAGATCGGCCAGCGGCGTGCATACATGATCGTCGCAGTTGTTCAACAGAATGCGCTCGCGGGCCTCCCGGAACGCGATATAGACCTTCTCTATACTCTCGACGAGAGTTTGTGCCTGCACAAAGCTGCCCTGCGGCGCATAGGCAAAGACAGCATCGCCCTCCAATTTGGCGATGACAAAGGGCGGCAGGATGCTGTCCAGAACAGCCTCAAACAGATCTTCGATAACGGGCTGGGCGTCTTGCAGGCCGACTTGCGTCAGAAACGCTGTGTAGCCTGTAAAATCGGCGATCATCAAGTATCCACGCTCTGGCATGGAAGCCTCTTTCTTAGTGCTCTCGTTGCAGCTATTAGGAGTATACAAGGAGGGCTCGGACGCCCTCCATAAACAAGATGTAAAGAAAGTATATACAGGGCAGGTCAGGCGCGCGACAAAGGCGGGAGGTCAGCCACAATGGGGGCTGCCTGCTCCTGTGTCATGGGCCGGTTGAACAGCGGCCCGTGCGGTTCAGTCCAGCGAGCTGCTGCCAGCTCGCCGAGATCCCACACGTAGAAGCCGGTATCAGCCACCAGCTGCCCGCCAACAGCTTTGGCATCCGGATCATCGCCGCAGATGAACGCGACCAACGGCGGCTCCGCGTGATGCTGCTCGGCAATATCCTGATAGTGGATGTGATTGTATGCCTTGACCAGCCGGGCTCGCGGCAGCCTCCCGGCGATCGCTTCAGCGGCCGTGCCGCCTTCCGCGTAGGCCGGTCCCTGCGCTGTGAACGGGTTCACGGTATCGAGCACGATTTTGCCAGCCATGTCGCCCGCCTCCTGCAGGGCGGAATCCAGCGCGGTGTACGGCGGTGACAACAGGATCACCTCACCGAAGGCCGCGGCCTGTGCGGGCGTGCCCCACCGCGATTCATCCCCCGCTTCCGCCGCGAGCCGCTTAAGCTTGTCCTCCGAGCGGGAGAAGCTGTAGAACACTTCATGCCCGGCCTGCGCCAACAGCGCACCGACATTGGAGCCAATACGCCCCGAGCCTATGATACCGACCTTCATGCATCGAGTCCCTTCTGTGCCTTCTTCAGATTGCGCACCCGCCAGAGGGCCTCCAGAGCGGAGGAGACCAATGCGGTGAACATCACGAAGTGCTTTTCATCGGCTTCGGTGAACTCACCTTCCACCTTGTCGGAAAGCTGGAGCAGCCCCCAGTTCTTGCCCGTACTGTCGACGAGTGGGGCCGCCAGCCAGCCGCGCATGGGCGGGTGCTTGTCGGCTTCCGTGCCGAAGTTCTTCCATTCGGGGTGGGCTTCCAGCTCTGCCTGTGTGAACCGAACCGGTTTGTTGTGTTCCAGCAGCCAGTTGTGGGTGCCGTAGCCCTTGGCCGGTGTGTCGTAGTCAGCCCATTGGGCGTATTTCTGTGAGAGGGAGAAGAACTTACGTACGGAGGACCAATCCCCCTCGACGATGATCGCGATGGCAGACTGGTGTGCCCCGATCATCAACCGCGCGAGTTCCACGGCGTTCATGAGCACAGCGTTGGCGGCCTGGGCGAACTCCTCATCGATCGCATCGGGATCGGGGATAACCGGGTTGGGCGTTGCACCGGTGACCACATTCTGACGATAGACATTCCACGCGTTTGCGTCCGACATGATAGGTCCCTTTCTTTGATGAAATGGTGGGTCTTGTCGAGTCTATCGAGTGACTGTGCGGGTGAGCACCACCCAAACAGGTGGGCCGCCTCCCCATTCGTTCAGGTGGCCGAATCTTGTTAGGCGTTTGTACGTTGACGGCGGTGACATATCGAGTATCATAGACTCATGATGGACCTGTTGAATGTCATCAACACGCCTATCCTCGTCACGAGTGCGCAGGGCCGTCTCCACTTTGCCAACGCGGCAGCGCAGGAACGCTACCAGCTGCCTGATGATCTCGAACTGGGCAGCAGTTCCTGCACGTTGGTATTAACGACCCGATCCGGCTTGCCCCGGGTGACATCCTGGGACTGCCAGACCGATGGCAACTACACGTACTGGACTGAGCAGACGGCTGACCCGGTCCATGTGGCTTCTGACACGTTATTGAACACCATCGCCGAGGGGGTGGTGATCCACGATCACACCGGGGCGATCATCATGTGCAACCGCAGTGCGGAGCGCATTCTCGGGCAGAACCGCGACCAGATCCTCGGGCGCACGCCGATCGATCCGGACTGGCAGACCGTGCATCCGGATGGCACGCCGTTCCCTGGTGAAGAGCATCCGGCTGCGGTCAGCCTGCGGACGGGCGACGCACAGCGCCAGGTGCCGATGGGTGTTCACAAACCGGATGGCAGCCTTGCCTGGATCATGATCAACGCCACGCCCGTCATTGAGCCCGGCGAGGCAGAGCCGCACAGTGTTGTCGTCTCGTTTGCTGAGATCACCCAGGTCATGCTGCTGGAGCAGCGCTACCGGCAGTACTTCGAGGACCACGCAGCAGTGAAGCTGCTCATCGATCCGGAAACCCTCGCCATTCTGGATGGTAATAAAGCAGCGTGTTCATTCTACGGGTACACCCACAGCGAATTACTCGCGCTTTCAATCGCGGATATCAATGTGTTGAGCCCGACCCGCTTGAAGCACAGGCTGGATCAAGCGCGCAGTAAAGAACGCACCCGGTTTGAGTTCCGGCACCGGTTGGCCAGCGGTGAGCTGCGGGATGTGGAGGTGTTCTCCATACCGTTAGCGATCGATGGGCGGCCTGTGCTGCATTCGATTGTGCATGATATCAGCGCGCGGCGGCGGGTTGAGCTGGCTCTGCGTGAGGCCGAAGAGCGCTTCCGGCGGGTGGCTGAAACCGCGCGCGATGCGATCATCACGTCAACGCAAGATGGGCAGATCATCTTCTGGAACGAGGCAGCCAGCGACCTGTTCGGTTACACGGAAGAGGAGGTGCTCGGCAAGTCGATCAGCCTGATCGTCCCTGTGGCAAGGCGGGCGGAGCATGCCGCCTACATGCAGCGGTTGAGTGGCAAATCGGACCCTGACGTCCGCGGCCACACCATTGAGGTGGATGCCCGTACAAAGTCAGGGGCAGCGATACCGGTGGAGATCTCGCTAAGCAGCTGGCATGTCAACAACAGCACCTTCATGACAGCCATCATCCGCGATCTTTCCACGCGGCGAGAAGCCGAGCAGCAGCGCATCGAGCTGGCGCTGCAGCGCGAAAAGGCAGTGATGCTGGCCAGCTTCATCCGCGACTCGTCGCATGAGTTCCGCTCACCGCTCGCCGTGATTATGACCAACAGCTACATGCTGCGCGACGATCCGGATGGGGCGAAGCGCGCCCACCGGCTCACGCAAATCGATGAGGCGGCACGCAGCATGTCGGCGCTGATCGATTCAATGTTGGAGATCGTTGAGCTTGACCAGCGCGAATTGGACCGGCGGGCGGGTGTGGACCTAAACAGCATCGTGCAGATGGTCGTCGCGGACCTGGGTCCACTGGCGGAAGAGGCTGGCAGCTCCCTGACGTTGGAAACGGACAGCGCCCTACCCCGCATCGACGGTGACCCGACGCGCCTGTTTTCCGCTTTATACCATCTGGTGCATAATGCCGTGCGCTTCACCGCGGCGGGAGGAACCGTCCGGGTGCAAACCGCCTGCGAGGATGACACTATTCTGTTCACCGTCGCGGATACCGGGCCAGGCATCCCGGAGGATATCCAGCCGCACATATTCGACCGGTTCTTTCGCGGCGATGAGGCCCACACCACACGCGGCTTCGGGCTGGGGCTGCCAATCGCGCGGCAGGTCATCGAGATGCACGGCGGCAGCCTGACGTTCGCCAGCCAACCCGGCCGCGGCTCGACGTTTTGGGTGCGGCTGCCGTACTAGGTCCGGGCCCGGTGTCTGTACTCAGGCATTGTCCCCCAACAGCTCTGCGACAACCGTCTCCAAGGCGCGGGCCTTGCCTTTTTCCAAGGCAGCGCTGACAGCCTCTTCAGCGGCTTGTTCGCGCAGAGTGGTAAGCATCTCCTCCATGGTGTCGCTTGTCTGCCTGTCCACGGATGGATGGCTGGTCACGAGGCCGGCCAGTTCTGCAGCCTGCTGGGTCTCGCCTCGCGCCGCGTGCACGCGCGCGAATCCGCCGAGTGCTGCGAGCACCTCCGGCGTGGCACCGATAGCATGGCTCTGCTGGAGCGCCTGCCGGAAGTACGATCGCGCCTCGTCGAGCTGTTTGAGAAGAAGGGATACGGATCCGAGGTTGATCAGGGCGAAAGCAATCCCCGTTTTTACACCGATCTCACCCGCGATTGCGAGACTCTGCTCATAGTAGGCGCGCGCTCCAGCCAAGTCCAATTGATCCTCAGCCAGAGCACCGAGATTGTTTAGCACGAACAGCGTACCTTCCCGGTCACCGATTTCGCGGAGGATATTCAGACTGGCGGTGAAATACTGCCTTGCGCTTTTGAAGTCGTCCATTGTTGCAGTGATGGCACCGAGGTTTAGCAGTAACCGAGACTCTAACCGACGGTATCCAATGCTTCTGGCGGCGGCCAAAGCTGCGAGTGCCTGCTCTTGGGCTTGTACGTAGTTGCCAGACGCATGGGCCAAAATTGTGAGATTTCCACGCGCTTGTGCGATTCCGGCTCGATCCTCCAGCTCTTCAAAGAGCTGCATTGTGCGATTGTAGTAGTTCTCTGCACTGCTGTAGTCTCCCTTCGACCGGGATACATGGCCCAGCGTATTTAGTGTCTGTGACATGAGACGGCGGTTGTCTTGATCTTCAGCGATTGCGAGGCTTTCAAGCAAATAAGAGACTGCCCTATCATACTCTCCTTGTTCGTGCGCCAATTGGCCCATACTACTCATTGCGTCAGCAATTTGAGAGAGATCGCCTCGTTTATTCGCCAACTTAAGGCTGTTTGAATAGCGTTCCTCGGCTTCTTGATACCGTCCCATCTGCATCAGCACATCGCCGAGCTTGCAGTGTAACGCAGCTGCCTCTTCCGCCTGCGGATCATCGAGTAATCCGACAGCTTTCTCATACAGCACACGAGCATCCGGGTTGGAGCCAAAACGTGTTGCAAAGTCACCGGCGCGGGTCAGATACGCCACAGCCTGATCGTGCTGGCCCGCACGCTCATAGTGGCTGGCGATCAGCGCTGCGTATTCGTTCAGGCGTTCGGCACTGCTACGCACCAACCAGTCAGCGGCACGGGCGTGGTACATGCGCCGCAGCTGCAGCAGGACACTCTCATAGGTAACATCATGCAGAATGGCATGCTTGAAGATGTACTCCTCCATGGCGGAGAACGCGGAACGTTCCCGCCCGTAGATGATCTCACGGGCACGCAGGGCACTGAGTGCCTCTACGACGGTTTCCTCGTCACCTTCGCTCAGGTACGCCAAGGAGTCATTCCAGAAGATGCGGCCCACAACGGCTGCACGCTGTAATTCACTGCGCTCCGATTCCGGCAGGCTGTCCAGACGCGACTGGAGCAGACCGGTCAGCGTCGTGGGCACATCGATTGTCTCCAGCTTCTCAATGCGAACCTGCCACGCCTGGCCGGTCATCGTGATGATGCCGTCTTCGATCAGCTTCTTGATCAGCTCTTCTACATACAGCGGGTTGCCTTCGGCCCGCTCAACGATAAGCGCGCTTAGATCGTCGGGGACGTTCTCGACCAGCCGAAGGATCTCGCGGACAAGCTCCCCACTTTCCTCAGGGGTAAGGGGGTCAAGGTCAAGGCGCGTATAGCGATCCGGGTCGCTGCTCCACTGGGGGCGGCGCTCTAGCAGAGCCGGGCGCGCAATGGCGACTATCAGCAGGGGAGCCGTGCGCAGTTCACCGGCAAGATAGTCAATCACGTCCAGCGAGCGGTCATCGGCCCAATGGATGTCGTCAAAGACCAGCAGCAGTGGTTGTTCAGCCGCAGCCGCACGCAGCAGTTGGGCGAGATAGAACCGGGCGATCTCGCGGAACTTCTGTACATCCCCAAGAATGCCCTCAAGGTACTTGCTTTCGCCGAGCTGGAAATCGAGGAAGCGTCCGATGTAGTGGGCCTTTTCAACCACATCACCGGTTTGGAAGACCAGATAGCGGGCCACACCCTCTTCCAGTTTGCGGCGGACCTCATCGGGCGAGTCGCTTTCCTGGATATCGAAGAACGCGGCGAACATGCTGCGCATCAGTGCATAAGGCACAATGCCTGTTTCCGGCGTGGCACGCCCACGCAGGAGCGTTACCGCACCCGGCTGGACCTCAACCCAGTTGATGAACTCGTAGAGCAGGCGCGATTTACCCACGCCCGCATCGGCTACGATGGTTGCCACGCGCAGACGCTTTTGGCGAACCGCCGTTTTGTACAGATCTTGGAGCTGGTTGAATTCCCGGCTGCGGCCCACCATGCGTGTCTCAATCCCCTGCACGCCGCGGGTCGCCATGCGGAAGCTGTGCGGTTTTGCGGCTGTCACCTGGTACACGCGCACCGATTCCTTCTTGCCTTTGACCTGCACCGGTTCAAGCGGTTCTACATCGAAGATGCCACGCACGTTCTGGGTGGATGACTTCAGCGTAGCGGGAGCCTCACACGGCTACCATGTCCTGAGTCAGATCATGGCGCTCAACGAGGTGCTGGTGGAGGCGGGCTACCCCTC
>JAADYX010000050.1 GCA_010092885.1 Chloroflexota bacterium
ACTGTTCCAGATCGCATACGTAGTGTAGCTATCGCTCGTGGGCCGATCCCTGCGCCTTGACCAATCGTTTCAGGATCGGCTCGTCTTCTGCAAACAACCGTCGGGTCAGTGCCACGACCAACTCGTCCTTACTAGTGAAGTAGTGATAGATCGTCGCCTTGCTGACATCGGCGATACTCTGGGGTCGTCGCGGGGTGTATCGCCTGCATACGCTGCTGCCGAACGCTCGAGTGTTAGCTGGGAGAGGGCAATATCGCGCTGGGCGTTTATCTGATAGGATTCACCGGAAAAAGTGAGGTCCAACCAAGGTGAGACCAACATCACCGCCGCCGGCAGCGGATCACCGGAGTCACGCAGAGCGATTGTGGCAGCAGCCGCTAACCCACCTCCGGCTGAGTCACCGAAGAACAGGATCTGCTCATTGGTGAAGCCCTCGGCGAGCAGCCAGCGGTAGGCCGCCAGTGCATCATCCAGGGCGGCAGGGAAGGGATGCTCCGGCGCGAGACGATAGTCGATGAGGAGCGAGCATGTTTGTGCTGCCTGCGCCATGGAGGCGGCGAATATCTTGTGTGATTCAATAGAGCCAGAGGTATAACCGCCGCCGTGCAAAAAGAGGATGGCGCTGTCCCCTGGTGCCAACCCTTGCGGGCATAACCAAGCGGCAGGCACGCCACCCGCCTCCACATCGGTGCGGGTGAAGCCAGCGGGCAGCGGAAGGCTTTCCCACATTTCGAAGGTTTCACGTCCTTGCTCGATGGTCTGGTCGGGATCGGTGTTGCTCAGGGCTGTCACTATACGGACTATTGCTGCGCGGGCACTGGGCCGTTCAGCGGTTCCCCGGTCGAGTAGAATGAACGCCAGCATCGCAGCAAGCAGCACACCGCCCGCTCCAAGTAGAATACGTCGCGTAGTTTTGTTCACGTGCCCTCCTGCTGGAACTGGGTGATCAGGTCAGCAGCGACGGTGTCCAGGTTGAGTTGGGCGCCGTGTTCGAGTGCGGCCTTTACTTGAGCAGATGGGAGCGCTGCTTCAAGCCGAAGGAGCAGGTCGGCGAGCACTTCTTGCACGTCATTGTCCGCTTTGGGGTGTGCCCGTGCAAGGCCTACCAGTTCACCCGCCCGGTGGGGCTGCCCCTGCACCATGAACACCTCGGCCAAACCGAGGATAGCGATCAGGGCACGGGGGATGGTGTTAATCGCCATGGTGATACTGAGTGCCTGGGTGAAACAGTCCACTGCATCGTGCACATGGCGCTGCTTAAGCGCGACCTGCCCTAATCCATTGAGGCTGTAGCTCATGCCGAGCTGGTCACCGCGTTCGCGTTTCATGGCGAGGCTCTGCTGGTAGAGGTCGGTGGCACGCTCGTAGTCGCCCTGATTGCGTGCAACATCCCCCAGGTTGTTCAGGTTGTAGCTGATGACCGTCTGGTCACCGATGCGGCGTGCTATGGCCAGGCTCCGCTCGAAGAGCTCAGCGGCGCGCGCGTAATCCTTCTGGGTTTTGGCCACAATCCCCAGACTAATGAGGCTGTTACTAATGCCATGCAGGGTGCCGAGCTGTTCGCGGATCGTGAGGCTCTGCTGGTGCAGGTCAACGGCACGGGCATAGTCACCCTGGAAGGTGGCTATGTTCCCGAGGTTGTTGAGGCCCATGCTCAGATTGCGTTGGTCATCAATCTGTCGAAAAATGGCGACGCCCTGCCCAAAGAGCTCGGCGGCCTGCGCATAATCACCTTGGTAGGTTGCAATAACTCCAAGGTTATTGAAGATCAGACCCAGGTGGCGCTGCATGCCAAGCTCGCGGAACATCACCAGGCACTGTTGGTAAATGGCGGTTCCCCGTTCATAATCACCCTGATGGGTGGCTGCGATCCCAAGGCTCTGAAGGGCACGAGCCACATCCTCCGGCTTGCCTGTGCGCTGGGCGATGATACGTGCTTCCTCGGCATAGCGTGTTGCTTGCTGATATTGTCCGCGCTTGCTGCACAGGATGGCCAAGAGGTTGAGTGGGGCAGCACGGCGCGGATCGCTCATGGGTAAGCGGTTAAGCACATCGGTGAGCAAGGCCTCTGCCGCGTCAAACCTGTTACTGATCTGGGTCATATAGTGTGCAACCGCGTTAAGGTAGTGGAGCTCTTTGGCGATGTCACCCGCCGCGCGCCAATGGTGGAGCAGGGCTTCGTTGTAGTTGTCGTCCCCGGGGAAGACAGCTTCGATGGCCTGGGCGGCTGTACGGTGAAGGGCTGGTTTATCACCGGCTGGTATGTCGGTGAGAATCGTTTCCCGCAGCTTGTCGTGGGCAAAGCGCCAAGTGTTCTCGACGACCTCGACGACACCGTAATCAGAGGCATTAGCCAGCCACGCCTCCACCGCGGCGGCATCATAACATGAGGCGAGCAGATCCGCCTTGATCTCACGCCCGATGACGGCGGCAAGGCGCTGAAGGTCGCTGAAGCGGGCATCCACCTTGTTGAGGCGGCGGCGGGTAAGTTCCTGCATGCGGCCGGTGAGCACAGCAGAGGGGAGGGGAGTCTGCCCGATGGTATGCAGATTGGGGCTTTGTTCGGCCAGGGCGCGTACCGTTTCAAGCAGGAAGAACAGGTTGCCTTCGCTCTGGGTGTGCAGCAGCTGCACGACCTCGTCCCTGGTGCCCGCATCACCGAGCATGGCCGCGCCGAGTTCGCGGGTGGCTGTCAGGTCGAGGCGTTCGAGCGTTAGATGGGTCACCGCGGGGAGGGCGTCGGGCAGGGCCGGGGCTTCATCATCGCGGTAGGTGGCAACGATCATCAGTTGAGGGAGTTGGTCACGCACCTGCACGATCTGCCTGAGCGGCACGAGATTATCCTCTCCCCAGTGGATGTCCTCCAGCAAGAGGACGACCGGATGCGGGACAGCGCGCAGCAGGTCTACGATTGTCAGCACGAGCCGGTCCTGATAGGCACGGCCTGTTAGTTCGGGGGCATCGGGGATAGGGCGCCCAAGGAGATCGGCCACGTCAGGCGCAAGGTCTTTGAGGATGCTGGCCTGCATGTCACTGACCTGCGCCATCAGCAGCAGCGGGCGCACAATGCCGCGCCACGCCTGGAACGGCTTGGCACCCTCCTCCACGGCCTGGCCGCGCAGCACGGTGACGCGACGGACTAACGCCCGGATGCGCAGCTCCTCAAGGAGGCGTGACTTGCCCACACCACTTTCGCCGCCCACCAGAAACAGGGCAGCCCCCCTATTGAGTTGATCGAGAGTGCCAACGAGCTGGTTCAGTTCAGCCTCGCGGCCTACGAAGGTACTTGCCTGCAAAAAGCTCTCGCGTACCTGCGTGGACTGTGGGGGGATCGGGTAGTCTGTCGCTTGGCAAAGCGCCCGCAGGGCTGCGTAAGCGTTGGGGTAGCGCTCCGCCGGGTTTTTGCTCAACAGGCAATCCAGCCATGCGGCCAACTGCGGATTGTCCACACCGCTTGTGTCGGGTGTCTGGGTGAGGACCTTAGTAATGGTGGCTGCAATGTTGCCCGTCGGGAAGGGCATCTCGCCCAGAAACATCTCATAGGCGATCACGCCCACTGCGTACAAGTCAGATGCGATGCTGGCCGCCTCTTCCTGGTAGAGCTCGGGGGCCATGTAGGCAAAGGTACCATGCAGCACAGCAGGCTCATCAGTGGAGTGCACTCGGTCAGCATGGGCGATGCCAAAATCCATCACCTGCACGATGCCTGCTCGGGTCACAAGGATGTTGTCTGGCTTCAGATCGCGGTGAATGACCTGCTGGCGATGCAGGTAGGCAATAGCTTCCAACGTATCCACCAACAGGGCGACTCTTTGATGTGTAGACAGCCCTTTAGCGCGATGCGTGATGGACTGTGCATCGTCAATGTACGTCATGGTGAAATAGGGATTCTGCTCGGCATCAAAGCCGTAGTCCAACACGCTGACGATGTACGGGTGCCGCAGCCCTGCAAGGGTCTGAAATTCCTGTGCCAGCGAGACGTGCAGCCGTTCCTGTTCGGTGGAGCCGGGCTTAAGGCGGAAATCCAGCTCGGCAGTCGGGGCGTGGACTCGTTTGAGGGCAACGGTTGTTTTTGAGAGCCGATCGTGGACTTTGTAGACGGCACCCATGCCGCCCTGACCAATTCTCTCAATGATCTCGTAGCGATTCGTGATGGGATCGATGGTTACCACCGCGGACATCTCTTCCAACCACGCCCCAGTGTGGGCATCGAACGTGTCACCGTGCCCAAGCACCCCATTGCATGGGCACGCGCTGACAGTGAGTGTACTTTGACATTGTGGCAGGTACAACCTATTGGGCTGAGGGATGAAGGGTCAAGGCCTTGAGCAGGTGTTCGGGTGGGTAACAGGGCCGCCCGGCTAACTCCAACAGATGGGCGATGGGAGGCCACCTTACTATCGGCAGCGGTTGAGAACAGCATTATGCTGCCTCGTGCACATGGCGCTGCTTAAGCGCGACCTGCCCTAAGGCTGTATCCTGCCGGACACTGAACCGGTTTCCGCAGGCTTGGCAGAGCAGGCGTTGGATATCATCGCTTACGCCTCGAACCCCATGGCCCACCAACGCCTGAACGCC
>JAADYX010000051.1 GCA_010092885.1 Chloroflexota bacterium
CACCTGATGGCAGCATTGAGCGGGGCACAACCTTTGAACTGGGCAAGACTTACTGCGCGATCACCGTGCGCTCAGAAGATGTGATCGGCATTGAGCAGATGGCAACCTCACCCTACAAGGGGCATCCAGCCTATGAGGCATTCGGCCTGGAGGCCTATCTGGGTGTGCCGCTGACCGTCAACGGGCAACCTTATGGCACCCTGAATTTCTCCGCCCCGCACCCGCAGGCTGCACCGTTCAGCGAGGCCGACCGCGACTTCGTCCGGCTGATGGCTCGTTGGGTGAGCGCGACTATCGAGCAGCTGCTGGCCGAACAACGCCTGCGCGAACAGGCCGTGCGCCTGGCTGACGCCAATAAGGAACTGGCCATAGCCCGCCGCCGTGCCGAGGAATCCAACCGGCTGAAGTCCGAATTCCTGGCCACAAAGTCCCATGAACTGCGCACCCCTCTCAACGCGATCATCGGCTTTGCCGATATCCAGCTGAGCGGCATGGCGGGCGAGCTGACCGGCAAGCAGCAGCACTTCACGGATCGCATCATGGCCAACGGTGAACACCTGCTGACACTGATCAACAACATCCTCGACCTGTCGAAGATCGAGGCGGGCCGGGTGGAGATCGTGCACGATCCGTTTGTGCCTGCTGATCTGTTGGAGGCGATCGCCGGCCCCATGCAAGGCCTTGCTGACAGCAAGGGGCTCGCACTGAAGACCGTCTGTGACCCCAACCTGCCCGCCACCCTTACCGGTGACCCGGGGCGCATCAAGCAGGTGGCGATCAATCTGCTCTCCAACGCGATCAAGTTCACGGATGCCGGGTCGGTGACGATGGCGTTTCGCCGGCTTGACCCGCACACTTGGGCCATCGAGGTGAGCGATACCGGCGTTGGGATTCCCTCCCATGCCCAGGAGATGATCTTTGAGAGCTTCCGCCAGGCGGACAGCAGCACCACGCGCCAGCATCGCGGCACGGGCCTTGGCTTGGCAATTGTCCGCAACCTGGCCATGCTGATGGGCGGCCAGGCCCGTGTGAGGAGTACCCCGGGTGAAGGCAGCACCTTCACAGTGACGCTGCCCCTGTCTGTGCCTACCGTACAGGAGGAACCGCATGTTCACTGATCCGGCCACTTGGACCGTGCTGATCGTCGAGGATGAACCGGACAATCTGGAGATCGCCGAGACGGTGCTGCTGTTCGTGGACTCGACAGTCTACACTGCGGCTGACGGCACTGAGGGCTTACGCCAGTTGGAGACCATCACGCCGACATTTGTCCTGCTGGACCTTTCCATGCCAGTTATGGATGGGTGGGAGATGCTGGAGCAGGTACGGGCCAATCCGCGCCTGGCTAATTTGATCGTCATTGCGCTGACCGCCCACGCTATGGACGGAGACCGCGAACGGGCCCTGCAGGCCGGCTTTGATGGGTACATCACCAAACCGTTCCGCATTGATACACTGCTGGCTGCCATCACAAAATGTCTGCAAGAAATCGAGGAGGCACGCGGATGAGCGGCCCGGAGACATGGCGCATCCTGATTGTGGAAGACGAGACCGATACCGCCCAGGTGGTCTCAACCATCCTGGAGCATCACGTCGTGGAAGTCCACCACGCAGCCGATGGCACCGAATGCCTGGAAAAGCTGTCCGCCCTCCAACCGACACTAGTCATCATGGATTTGGCCATGCCCCAGCTGAACGGCTGGGACACCCTCATCGAGATACGCGCCAACCCGGATACCGCCCACATCCCCGTGGTGGCACTGACCGCATACCACTCGATGCAGGTGGCGCGTGACGCGGCTGCAGCGGGCTTTGACGGATTCTTCATGAAGCCGGTCTCGGCGGGCTCGTTTGTCACCGACCTCGGCGATCTGCTCGCCCGTTTGGGTCAGTAGAAAGGCCAGCCCGCCGCCGGTTTAGCCGTGTACAACAGCGGGAACCGCTGTATGCGCCTCGATCCAGGCGGCCATCACCTCCAACGCCAGGCCGAAGTTGCCCACCTGGCAGTGATTGTGCCCCTGCTCAGCCTCGGTGAAGATGCGCTCTGTGACCGAGCGGGCATTTGTCAACGCGGCGACCTGCAGCGCGTGCATCTTGACCGGGATGAAGTGGTCCGCCTCGCCTGACAAGATCAGGACATCCTGTGTGACACGGTCAGGATGCTGGTTGGCCTCATTGAACTCGATCAGTATGCGTGAGGCATCCAGGGGAGTATCGGTGCCGGTCATGTACATCAGGTTGTCGATGCCCCACTTCTCCTGCGGGCGCATCCGCATCTTGAACTCGGAAAGCGTGTTCATCAGCTTTGGATAGTTCATCAACCACCGCGCGAAGTCGGCGACCGGCTTGGGCGGGATCTGCATGTAATCAAACGCAATGCTGGACGCGATCACCCGTGCGATGCGCGGTTCGAACGCGGCAGCCCGGAATACCAGCCACCCGCCCATCGAGATGCCCAGCAGGGTGACAGCCTCCCTGTCGAAGTAGTCCAGCACGGCGGCGGTTGGCTTCTCCCAGGCGAGGTCCATGGGCAGG
>JAADYX010000366.1 GCA_010092885.1 Chloroflexota bacterium
CCGCGAAGCCGGGCACGCGGCTGCTCAGTTGGCTGACCAGCGCGGCGCGCTCCTGCTGGTCGAGTTGGTTTTGCTGGTCAACCAGGAACTGCGTGATCTGGGTTTCGGTGCGCTGCACAATGCGCTCGAAGAGGGCGGCGTTTTCGCGCTGGCGTTTGCTTTCTAGCAGCACTTGGATCAGCACAAAGGTGATGATCGCGCCAGCCATCTCCGTGCCGAGGTTTTGGGCGAAGCCATCGACCCAGTTGAACACGGCCACGGCCCCCGACAGCCACACCGGCAGCGCGGCCAGAAGCGCCGCCAAGGCGGAGATCACCACAACAGCGGCGAAGATATATGCCAGCAGCGTCACCACCCGCGAGTCGGCGAGGGCGTCGGCATCGGTGCGGTCGGTGAGCCGGTTCAGGGTGGATTCAATGGTCGGTTCCAGCGGTAGCGCCATGACGAGTCCTCCGTGCGATGGGTGGATTGCTTACGCACAGTTATAGTCACAGCGGCGGCATAACGCGAGTCGGGGTGGGTCAGCCTTCGCCGCCCAGGATGCAGGCGGCCAGCGCCCGCGGATGGGTCCAGGCGAGCGTGTGCCCGGCCCCGGCGATCACGCGCAGGGTGCTGTCGGGGATGCGCTGGGTGAGCATCTGGGCGTGGTGCAGGGGCACCGCCTCATCGTGTTCGCCCGCGATGACCAGCGTCGGGGCGGGGATGGTGGGCAGCCACGGGCGGCTGTCAAACGTTTGCAGCGCACGGATGGCGGCCAGCGCCCGGCTTTTGTCCGTGGCGGCCACCATCTGCTTGAACTGCTCCGCCTGCTCGGGCGGCAGGTCGCTCGCCATGGATGCCATCAACGCGCCGATCTGGTCCATGGTCAGCAGGCGGACCAGCACCGGCATCAGGCGGCCTTCCACCCGCTCACGCAGGGTGAGCATGTTGAACGCGTACCCGCACACCAACACCAACCGGCGGACCCGGTCCGGGTAGTGGTGGGCGATCTGCTGGGCCACCGTGCTGCCCTGCGAATAGCCGAGCACATCCGCCCGCTCGATGCCCAGCGCGTCCAGCAGGGCGATCATATCGGCGGCATGCTGTTCGATGGTATCGGGGCCGGGCAGGTGGTGGCTGTGCCCGTGCCCGCGCAGATCCGGCACGAGCAGGCGGTGATGGGCGTGCAGCAGCGGCGCGACCTCCTTGAACATCACCCCGCTGACGAGCAGGCCGTGGATCAGGATGAGGGGGTATCCGCTGCCGGTATCGGTGTGGTAGACCATGGTCCCAGTATAGCAAAGCCCCCCGGAATGCAAAAGCCCTCCCGCTGAGTGGGAGGGCCCGTTACCGGACTAAGTCGTTCGTTGGGGTCATGCGGCGCGGGCGTGCAGCTCGTTGTGAGCAAGGCTGATCGCCTCGTCAAAGCTGCCGACCACCGGCGCCCCATTGCCCTGCATCTCGTCGAAACCGACCACGATGTAGATCACACCGGCGGGGGCTACGGGCAGAACGTAGTCCTCGTCGAGCTTTCGGACATCGATGATGCGGATCGGGTCGGGTTCATCGCGGAACATGCCCGCGACCGACACGTTGATCTCATCCATGATGCTGCCGCTGACGGGCGGCTCCAGGGAGACGAAGACGATGGGATCATCGATCATCCGTCTGATAGTGTATGCCATGTGTCTTCTCCTTCTTGCTTCTCATGTGTTGGTGTAAACCTAGGATACACCAAAACGCAACCAGTCGTATATGACAATTCTATGACAATGAGACCGGTCTGACCCTATCTTACGTGGCTTTCACGCCGGACACAACCCCTGTAATACACAAATAGGACCAAGGTAGGGGCTGCCCTTATTCTACAGGCATTAGCGCTCGTTTAGGCTGACACTGCCTGACAGGATGGGGTCAGGCCTCCGGGACCATATAGCCCTGCCCGCGCACATTGAGCACGAGGTCCTCGGCGGATGCCTCCCGCTCCAGCTTGGCGCGCAGGCGGCGGACCGCGACGTGCACCAAGTTGGGTGAGCCGGTATAGGGCGGGTACTCCCACACGTCGCGCAGCAGATACTCCGGTGAGATGGGCCGCCCCGCGTTGAGGGCCAGTGTGTGCAGCAGCCGGTGCTCGATGGGCGTCAGGTCCACGGTGATATCGCCGATCTCGGCTTCCGGGCGGTGTTGGTAGATGGTCAGCACCCCGACGGTGACGGAGTTGGCGTTCGGGTCGAGGCCGCCGCCGGGCCCGCGGCGCAGCAGGGCACGCACGCGCGCCGGGAGCACCATCGGGTCGAAGGGTTTGACCAAGTAGTCATCGCCGCCCGCATCCAGCCCGCGCACCACGGCTTCCGGGTCGTCAAGCGCGGTGAGGAACATGATCGGGATTTTGGCTGTGTAGGGGTTGGCGCGTATCCGCGAGCACACATCGATGCCGTCCATAACGGGCATCATCACGTCCAGGATGATGGCATCCGGCGGGTTGCGTTCCACCTGAACTAGAGCTTCGCGTCCGTTGGCGGCCTCATCAATAGCGTAGTCTTCCGCTTCGAGCGTAGACCGGATAATGTCGCGGATGTCGTCTTCGTCGTCGACGACAAGCAGTCGATACACGCTTGGTTCCCAGGGTGAATGATTGTGCCATTCTAGTATAGGCAGCAGTGAGGCAAAAGTCGAGAAGATCAGCCGGGCGAACTCAGGAGGCGCGGTGCACTATGCC